>JAZQXS010000234.1:0-8948 GCA_045633025.1 Eubacteriales bacterium
AAAAAACAAAATTATTTTCACCTATGCGTTATGTACGGCCATTCTTTTTCGACATATAGGGTGAAAGCGCGTTTTCAACAGGAGGTGATCCACATCATGACCAAGCTATACCCCGCGAATCCCGCGAAAAGCCCCGTATCCCAAGAGGCCGACATTCTGGAAGCACTGGAGGCGCGGGACGAGTCCGCTCTGCGCGCGGTGTCCCATCTGTACGGACGAATGCTCCACGGCATCGCCCTGCGGATCACAGGAAACGACGCGGATGCAGAGGAATGCGTCAACGATGCGCTCCTGGATCTTTGGAACGCCGTCCCGCCCGACAAGCCCACCCGTATTTCGGCTTACGTCAGCGCACTGGTTCGACGACGGGCCATCGACCGCGTGCGCTACAACGCCGCCGGACAACGGGCGGGCGTCGCGTTCTGCGAGTCGGCCGAGGAGCTTGCCGAGTGTCTGGCTGATCCGGAGGGCTATTCGGATTGCGAGTCCATCGTCATCCGCGATAGCCTGCAAGCCTTTGTAGACCGTCTGCCCGAAGAGGATCGGCGGATATTTCTGCTCCGTTACTACCGTTTCGAATCCCACGAAACCATCGCCGAGCTCTGCGGTCTCAGTACCCCCGCCGTCGCCATGCGGCTTTTACGGCTCCGTAAGCGGCTCAAAAAAGCGCTGGAGGCCGAGGGGATCGAGATCTGAATCATCCCATGAAAGGAGACAAATGCACTATGAAAAAGAACCGTGAAAAACTCACCGACGCTTTCGGTATGCTCCGTGAGGACACCTTGGCCGATTGCGTGGTCGATACCTACGTCCCGCACCGCGCGGCGATACGCGGCGCCGCCCGACGACGGGTCGCCTTGATCGCGGCGGCCAGCATGACCTTTGCCCTGCTGGCAGGAGCTCTGCTGGCGCTCCCCTTCCTCCGCGCCGAGGAGCCCGACACCCAGCCCCCCTTGACCGACGCGCCTCCCGTTTCGGAGTTTGCGTTCGCCTACTACGACGCCCCCCTGGTCAACGTCCAGGTGCTGGCGCTCTCCGAGGAGGACGCCACCGCCATCGAAAACAAGAAGCTCGAGATCCCCCAAAACCAAGACGTTGCCATGGTCGTGGGAACCGACCTGACCGACAGCCAGGTTTACGTCTACTTCACCGTGGAGGAGGGAGAGACCGTCACCGCCACCTCCCATAACAGCATGATGAATTTGGCGCAGCTCACGAACTTCAACGACAAGGTGTACTACGACACCGTTTGGGAGCAAATTATGAGCTACTATGCCTACGGAAACAAAATCAACCACGTTGGCGCCCCGGCTCATGAGATCATCATCCGTCCCCCCTCCGCCGTATCGGAGCCGGAAACCGCCGAAGCAGGTGAGCACTCCACCCACTACTTTTTGAAGTGGGGCGGCGGCAACCGCTACTATCCCGAGATGGCCGACACCGCCCCCGCCGACGAGGATTTCATCGACTTCATCATCCGTGACGAAAACGGCCGTATCACGGGCGCGGGCTGCGTGTACCTCGGCAACCGCAAGCTGATCCACAACACCGAAAGCCGCTACTACGATATCGTATCCATCACCCGCGGCAAGGTGCTGGGCTCGGTTCGCTTTGAGAATCCCGACGACGTGACCGAGGAGCAGGTCTCCGCCTATCTGGTGTCCCTCCACGAGGAGGCCGAGGGCATCCGCGAGACGCTGTTCGACAACCTCAGCACCGAGGAGCAGCTCTCGGTGGCGCTGGCCGACGTGATCAACACCCGTTACGACGCCTACGACAACTTCACCATGGTTCACGGCGGCGGCCTGCATGACACCTACATGGACGTCAATATCTACGGCTACAAGAACCCCGGCATGGAGGACGGCTCCTTCCTTTTGATGAAGGACGGTACCTGGGGGGAGATTAAGAAGATCGTGGATTTCTGCGAATACTGCGGCGAGCATAAGATCAATCCCGAGAATCCGGATATGCCCTGCAACCATTGGAACTTCCAGCACATCCGCTACAAGCTGACCGACGGACGGGTCATGGACGTCCACACCGATTTCGACATGAGCTCGGCGACAGACGATCAGTTCAACTTAATCCGCGGCACCCGCCGTCTGGTGCTCGTCACCGACACTACCTATACCACGCCCACCGCGGCTGAGGTCATCGCCGATCTGCTTCCCTTCGACGCATCCATGGAAGGGGTCGTAGCCGAGGCCTTCCTGCAGATCAACGAGGCTTTGGGCGGCGGCGCGCTGGTCGATCACGCCATTCAGAGCTTCACAACCAAGGGCGCTCCCATTGACCTTTCGAAGCCCACGAATCCGCTGGAATGGGAGAAGATCTGGGATCGCTACGCCATCCTGCTGGTGCGTGAGGGTCGTTTCGGCACTCTCCACAGCTATCTGATTCTGGAGGACGGCACCTACGCGGAATACAGATCCTCCCACTACGTCTGCGAGCTCTGCGGCTATACCTGCGCTGACTCCTTTGACATGAATAACCACGAGCATGGCAACACGGCCAGAGTGTTCCGCCTCAAGGACGGCGGCACCTACACCGTCCGCGACGGTTGGAGCAACGATCAGGCACACGCGCCCGTGTATGATCCGAACGGGCAGTAAGATATGTTTTTCATGGGGGAAACTTCTTGAAAGAAGTTTCCCCCATACCCCCTTCAAGAATTTTCAAAACATGGCTTGATTTTTGAAGTTTTTTATGGTATATTATTCTATATTCAGTATTTAACCAACGAAAGGACTCCCCTATGAAAGCCATCCGCCGTATCCTCTGCCCCCTTCTTCTGACGGGCGCCGCGCTGCTCTCGTCCTGTGTATTTACGAGTCAGCTCGATATGCCCGACGCCGTCCAAACCGACGCCGTCCATGATACCGCCGAGAGCACCGCCGCTGTCATTCCCGAGACCGACGCGCCCGTATCGGCATACCAAACGCTGAAGGAAACGCTCAAGGCCAAGGGAACCCCCTATAACCCGCCGTCCGGGTCGAACAGCGGCCTCGGGCTTCCCTACCTGGAGCACAGCATCCAAAGATTCTACGAAGCCAAAACGGGGAATTCTAACATTCTCATCGGCCTCAATGATCTCGGCGAGCTCACTATGATCTCAGATCACTACCAGGCGAAGGTGGTGCTGACGATCTACGCAGATGACAGTATGCACATTCACGTCAGCTCCAAGGGTAACTATGAATGCGAGGAAACCGTAACGGCACCTACCGCCATATCCGAGAGGTCAATTTTCTCCGGAAAAAACCTTTTCTTCAGCAGTACCGAGCACGAATACGCCCCCCGCTACCATTTGTTCTACGCCATGTACCTCATGGACGAGGTCATGGGAGAGCTTGGCGAAGGGCTCAGCTTTGAGGCGCTCGGCTATACCTACGCCGACTACCAAACCTACCAGTATCACCTGTATTCCTAATCAAAACCGCAAGGGTGTCTCCCGTACACGTTGTGTGGGAGATACCCTTTTTGCACGAACTCTCCATGAACCCCAAAAAATTTCGAAAATCCCTTGACAAGACTTCCCTTATTGTGCTATAATAATGTGAATTTTTTATTGACAGCCGCGGCGCGGTATCGCGCGGGGCTTGTCCATCATCATGGGAAAAATTCATAGGAAAGGTGGAACCCCACAATGCCTCCCGGACCCCCTCCCGGCGCGCGGTTTCAGTACGCCAAAGTCGCTCCCCCCAAAAACATCGCCGACCTTCCCCGCTACCTCGGCGAGCTCCTCGGCGGATTCTTCACTCGCATGGGCTACATCTTCAAGCTGGTCTGGAATACGGGACCATGGATCCTGTTCGCCATGCTGTTCTTCGCGGTCTTCCAAGGCCTCATGCCCGTGGTAGGCTCCAAGATCTCCGAGGCCGTGCTCAATGAGCTGCAGGGTCAGTACGGTTTGTTTTCAGGACGGGAATTCGCTGACTTCTTCGGGCATACGGTGTTCTTCCTGCTCATCTTCATGTTTTCCTATAACATCATAAACAGCGTTGTCGGTACCCTCAAGAACACCGTCACCCGCATTTCGGGAGAGCTGGTGGTGCGCACCGTCAAGCTGGAGATCATGAATAAGGCCAAGGAACTGGATCTCTGCTCCTTCGACCTCCCCGCCTTCTACGAAAAGCTGGAAAACGCCAACCGTGAAGCAGGAATGCGTCCCATTCAGATCCTGTCCTCCACCTTCTCGGTGGTGAGCACCGTCATCACACTCATCTCCTTCATCGTCATCCTGGCCGCCGAGCTTTGGTGGGCGGCGCTGGTCATGGTGCTGGTGTCGGTTCCCTCGGCTATCATCAATTTCTACTACCGCCGCAAGAACTTCCAATACATGCGCCGCCGCTCCAAGGATCGCCGGCAGATGAACTACTACGCCGATCTCATGGTCAACAAGGACATGGTCAAGGAGATCCGCATGTTCGACCTATCGGACACCTTCATCGGCCGTTACCGCGAAACCTTTGACCGCTACTACGCGGGCATCCGCGCTCTGATCTGGAAGGAAAGCGCCTGGCATATCGTCATCACCATCGTCTCGGCGGTGGTCAACTGCGCCTTTTACACCTGGTTCGCCTACCGCGTGGTCACGGGCGGGTATCAGATCGGTACCTACTCTCTCTACACGGGCGCGCTGGGGCAGATCGCCGGTCAGGTCGGCGCGCTCATCGGCGTGTCCGCCACCATCTACGAGGGAACGCTGTTCATCGACAACCTGACCTCCTTCCTGAACGAAAAACCAACCGTCGTCCCCATCCTCCCCGAGGGGCGGGAGGACGAAGGCCCCCTCCAGGTCAACCACGGACAGGCGCACACCATCGAATTCCGCCACGTCAGCTTCATCTACCCCGGCACCGAGCGCAAGGTGCTGGATGACGTCAGCCTCGTCATCCGTCCCGGAGAGACCTTGGTGCTGGTTGGTCTCAACGGTGCGGGTAAGACCACGCTGCTCAAGCTGCTGACCCGCCTCTACGACCCCACAGAGGGCGTGATCCTGTTGGACGGCGAGGACATCCGCGCCTACGACGTCAAGGATCTCTATCGGATGTACGGCATCATCTTCCAGGACTTCGGCAAGTACGCCGTCAGCGTTCATGAAAATATCCGCTTCGGAGATATCCACAAGGAAGTCAACGAGGAGGATATCCTCCGCGCCGCCGAGGAAGCCGACGCCACCGATTACATCTCCCACCTTCCCGATGGCTTCGATACCCCTCTCATGCGTATTTTTGAGGAGGGCGGCATCGAGCTGTCCATCGGACAATGGCAAAAGCTGGCCATCGCCCGCGCCTTTTACAGCGACTCCGACGTGCTGATCCTGGACGAGCCCACCGCTTCTCTGGATCCTATGGCCGAGCAGGAGATCTTCAATCAGTTCGACCGCCTGCGGGCAGACAAAACCACGATTTTCGTTTCCCACCGTCTCTCCAGCGCGACAGTCGCTTCCAAAATTGCCGTTCTGGAATACGGAAAGCTCATTGAGGAGGGCGACCACCGCCAGCTCATGGCCAAGCGCGGCCGCTACTACGAGCTTTTCTCCACCCAGGCCAAGCGCTACGTCACCGAAGGCGAGGCCGTCTTGGAGGAAGTGCCCGAGGATATCCGGCTCCACCGCGAACCGCCCCGCGATGGGCGTCCCCACGGCAGACCGCCCCGTCCCTCCATGTGAGCGGACGGCCCTAATCGTCATACAATATATTACCAAAATATTTTTCCCCCAGTATTTCAACCCCAAAGGAGACCATATCATGTCTATCAAAGTTGTCAAGTTCGGCGGCAGTTCTCTGGCCGATGCCGAGCATTTCCGTCAGGTAGCCTCCATCATCAAGGCTGACCCCACCCGCCGCTACGTCGTTCCCTCCGCTCCCGGCAAACGGGAAAAGAGCGATACCAAGGTCACCGATATGCTCTATCGCTGCTATGACCTCATCAAGTCTCGCTCCTCCATGGAGTCGATCGACGCCTGCTACAACGAGATCCGCGCCCGATACACCGGCATCATCGCAGAGCTGGGTCTGGATTTCGATATCAACGGCGAGCTGGATTACGTCAAGAACGCCATGCTCCACGCCGCCGGCCGCGGCTATGCCGCCTCCCGCGGTGAGTACCTCAACGCGCTGATCCTGGCTAAGTACCTGGGCTTCGATTTCATCGACGCCGAGAACGTCATCTTCTTCAAGGAGAACGGCACGCTGGACGAGGAGCGCACCAACGCCGAGCTGTCCGCCGAGCTGGAAAAGCACCAGTACGCCGTCATCCCCGGCTTCTACGGCGGCACCCCCAACGGCACCGTCCGCACCTTCTCCCGTGGCGGCTCGGATATCACCGGCTCCATCGTGGCTCGCGCCGCCAAGGCCGATCTCTACGAGAACTGGACCGACGTATCCGGCTTCATGATGGCCGACCCCCGTATCATCGACAACCCCTGCATCATTAAGGAGATTACCTACCGCGAGCTCCGCGAGCTGTCCTACATGGGCGCCACCGTCCTGCACGAGGACGCCGTGTTCCCCGTTCGCTCCGCCGGTATTCCCATCAATATCCGCAACACCAACCGCCCCGAGGACGAGGGTACCATGATCGTTTCCCACTCCACAGGCTACGATTCCGAGCACATCATCACGGGTATCGCCGGTAAGAAGGGCTTCTCGGTTCTGACCATCGAAAAGGATATGATGAACTCCGAGGTAGGCTTCGGCCGCAAGGTCTTGGAGGTTTTTGAGGATAACGAGATCTCCTTTGAGCACCTGCCCTCGGGTATCGACACCATGAGTATCGTCGTTCCCACCACCGCCCTGGAGGGTCGCCGCGAGAAGCTGATGAACGCCATCGTCCGCGCTGTCCGTCCCGACAGCGTCTTCATTGAGGACGGCCTGGCTCTCGTCGCCGTGGTCGGCCGCGGCATGGTCAAGGCCAAGGGTACCGCCGCCCGCGTCTGTGACGCACTCGCCAACGCCGACGTCAACATTCGTATGATCGACCAGGGCTCCTCCGAGCTCAACATCATCGTGGGCGTGGACGAGGACGAGTACGAGGATGCTCTCCGCGCGGCTTACGGCGAGTTTGTGCATTAAGGGAAACGGTGGAGCGGAGAACGAGGGGCTTTGCCCCTGGTCTCGCTACGGCTCGGTCACACAGCGGCTCTGACTGCCACCGGCAATCATTCACTACCGCGGTGCCGCTTCTCTACCCCCACCAAAGAACCCTTTTAAAAAAGGGTTCTTTGGAATCTCCTGAAAATAAAAAAGGAACCTATAATTGCCCGGGCTTACCGAAAAACAATTATAGGTTCCTTTTTCAAAGGTTTTGGGGATTCTCAAGGGCAAAGCCCGGCGCGCTCCCTTTTCCCCTTTACGCCATCTCCTCGGGCAGCTTCTTGCCACCCAGCAAATGGAAGTGGAGGTGCTTGACCGACTGACAGCCATCCTCGCCGCAGTTGGTGATGACGCGGTAGCCGTTCTCCAGCCCTTCAGCGGCGGCGATCTTGGGGATGACCTCAAAGATGCGAGCTACGTAGGCAGAGTTGTCGGAGGTAACCTCGTCGGCGGAAGCCATGTGGGCCTTGGGAACGATGAGGATATGGGTAGGAGCCATGGGCGCGATGTCGCGGAAGGCGTAGACCATATCGTCCTCATACACCTTGGTCGAGGGGATGTCCCCGGCGATAATTTTACAGAACAAGCAATCCATATTTCAAATTCCTTTCCAAAGTTTTGGGTATCTATATTGTACACCCAAACCCGCCGATTGTCAAGGACTTTGGGAAAATTCACAAGGAGACACATCATGACCGATCTGTGGAAACATCTGCAAGCCCTCTCCCGTGAGGGACGCCCCATCCTGCTCTACGGCATGGGCAACGGCGCGGACAAGATCCTCGCCGTATGTGAGGCCTACGGCATCCCCGTAGCCGATTTCTTCGCCAGCGACGGCTTTGTCCGCGGGCACAGCTTCCACGGCAAGGTGGTTCTTTCCTTCTCGGGCGCCTGCGAGAAATACGGCGCGGAGAACATGGTCGTCCTGCTCTCCTTCGCCTCCTCCCGCCCCGAGGTGCTGGAAACCATCGAGCGAGTCGCCGCCGCCTGCGAGCTGTATATCCCCGACGTTCCCGTTTGCGGTACCGAGCTGTTCAACGCGGAATACGTCACCGCCCACCGAGACGAGTTGGCCACCGCCCGCGCCCTGCTTGCCGATGAGGAATCCCGCCGCGTTTACGACGGGATCATCGAATACAAGCTCACGGGACGCATGGATATCCTCCGCGCCACCGAATCTTCTCCCGCCGAGGCATACGAGCGCATCCTGCACGCCGAGCGCTTTGCTCACGCCGTGGATCTGGGCGCCTACAACGGGGACAGCATCCGCGACCTGCGGCGCTACGCCCCCGATTTGCGCGCCGCCATCGCGCTGGAGCCTGACATGCGGAATTTCCGCAAGCTCACCGAATACGCGGCCACCCTGCAGGAAAGCGGGGATCCCCTCTGCCTCCACCCCGTCCAAGCGGGCGCCTGGAGCCACACGGGAACGCTGACCTTCCACGGAAGCGGGAACCGCAACGCAGGCCTGACCGACTCAGCCGCCCCCGCCGGCGGGGATATACTTCCCTCCACCGCTGAAAATCCATACTTTGGAAAGACCACCGAGGTGGCCGTGACCGCGCCGGATGCCGCGATCCGGGAGATTTGGGGTGAGGATACGCCTGTGGACTTCATCAAATACGATGTAGAGGGAGCCGAGGCCGAGGCGCTCTTCGGCTCGCGCGAGATCATCCGACGGGACGCCCCCGCCCTTCTGGTATCCGCCTACCACCGAAGCGCGGATCTCTTCCGCCTTCCTCTGCTGGTACACGAGCTGAATCCCTCCTATAAATTGTACCTCCGCCGCATGGCCGGCGTGCCCGCGTGGGATATCAATTTGTATGCGGTAGGAGACCGATAAGA
>JAZQXS010000235.1:0-4977 GCA_045633025.1 Eubacteriales bacterium
CCGAAGCGATCGCCACGTACAGTAGCAGGGTCAAGGTATCCACCACGGTGGTGATGAAGGGGGAAGCCATGACGGCAGGGTCAAGTCCCACCCGCTTAGCGCCGATGGGAAGCAGAACGCCCATGAGCTTAGCCAAAACCACAGCGCAGAACATGGTAGCCGAAACGATGGCCGCCACCTCGATGGTCTCCAGCGTAAACACCAGCTTGAGATCCACCAGCATGGTCTTGGCAAAGCAGGCTGCGCCCACGGTCAGGCCGCAAACCACCGCCACGCGGAACTCCTTCCAGATCACCCGGAAGATATCCCCCATTTCGATCTCACCCAGGGACAGGCCGCGGATGACGGTAACCGAGGTCTGTGAGCTGGCGTTACCGCCCGTACCCGTCAACATAGGTACGAACACCGCCAAGCTCAAGGTTGCGGCATCCAGGATCCCCTCGTAGTGCGCCAAGATGGTACTGGTGAAGGTAGCCGAGAGCATCAGGAGCAGGAGCCACGGCACGCGTTTTTTCCAGGTCTCAAATACGCTTGTTTTCAAATACGGCTTATCGGTCGGCGAAATAGCCGCCATCTTTTCGATATCCTCGGTGGCCTCGGTCTCCATGACGTCCATCGCGTCGTCAACCGTCACGATACCCACCAAGCGGTACTCACGATCCACAATGGGAATCGCCAGCATGTCGTATTTGGCCACGGTACTGGCCACGGTCTCCTGGTCATCCATGGTGGACGCGCAAATGATATCCTCATCCATGATATCCTCGATGAGATCGTCAGCCGAGGCGAACAGCAGATCCTTCAGCGGAACGGCGCCGCGAAGCACGCGGTGATCGTCCACAACGTAGGCCACGTAAACCGTCTCCTTGTCCACGCCCATCTTTCGGATGCGCGCGATGGCCTCGGCGCAGGTCATATCCCGTCGAAGATCAATAAACTCGGCGGTCATCACGCTGCCCGCGCTCCGCTCGGGGTAGGCCAGCAGGCGGTTGATATCGGTGCGTGTCTCGGGGGTTGCATTCTTCATGATGCGGTGCACCATGTTGGCGGGGAGCTCCTTCAGCATTTCGGTGGTATCATCCAGCGCCATCTCCTCCACGATGAAGGAAATTTCCCGGTCGGTCATGGCGGTGATGATGCGCCCCTGCACCTCAACATCCAACTCGGCAAAGACCGCGGCGGCGGTATCCTTGTCCAACAGCTTGAACACGGCGGGGATACGGTGAGGCTTCAGCTCGCTGAAGAAGTCGGCGGCGTCCACCGGGTTGAGGTCTTCCAGATCGGCGCGGAAATCTGCGTAACGGCGCTCGTCCAGCAGATTTTCCAGGTATTCGAACTTCCGTTCCATTTCCTGGGGACGCTGTTCGGCCAGGATCTCCTCCTCTTCCTCGATATCGGCGGTAACGTCCTCAATGGCCTCGCGTGTCGCCTCCTCCACCGTATCCTCGGTGATCTCTTCGGCGTCCAACGGCTCGTTCTCCGCCTCGTCGTAAAGCTCGGTGGGCTCGGCGTAGATGTCCACAGGGACTTCTTCCTCGCAGTCCCCCTCATCCTCCTTCGCGTGATCGTCAGAGGAACGTTCATCCGGCGTCTCGGCCATCCGTTCGATATGCTCGGCGATCTGCTCCGCGATCTGCTCCGAAAGCTGCTCGGCGATCTGACCGGCGATCTGTTCGGCGATATGCTCGGCCAGGTGCTCTGCGGTTTTCGCAGAGGAATTTTCGATGGCGTCCATCATGAACGCTTCCTTGGCCAGGGTGTCTCCCCGCAAGGCTTCCCGCATGAGAGCCGCCGTCTCCTCCTCTTCGGCGCGGTCTGCGGCAGAGGCGCGCGAGGGCTTGGGTTCGTCGGGGAGAATATCCACGCTCCGTTGTCGCGGCGAAGCCCCTGCTGTGTTCTGTTTCGCGGCCGGTCTGGCCGATGCTTTCGCGCTCGTCTTCTGTGCGGACTCCGCGCCGGCTTCCTCATTCCGCGCCGAAGCTTTCACGGGGTCGCGGCTAAGGTCGGTCTGCTCCGATGCTTTCGTGGCATCGCGGTTACGGCTCAATCCGCTCTCCTCCGGTTCCATCCAATCTTTTTTACGACTCATGGGTATCATCCTCCTAACTCTCTGCTGAATTTGGGTTCGCGGTCGGTGCAGGGCCGCCCGGCGAGCTTACTGTACTGGTTTCAGTATAGCACATAATGCTGATTTTGTCAACCGTTTTTTCTCAATTTTCCTTGTTTTAGGCTATTTTCTTTGTTTTTCACAAGTTTTGGGCAATCGCCCCGCTCAAGCCTTTCTTTTTGGTCGTTTTTCGTGTCCAAAGATCGATTTTCCGAGTTTTTTCAACAAATGCCATCCGGAGCGGACAGAAAACGAGGGAGCCTTTCATGCAACCGCATGAAAGGCTCCCAAGGATGATTCTGAAAGCTTAGAGCTCGTCAATCCTTCTTCTCGGTGAAATCCACCACAACGTGATCCGCATTGGAAACCTGAATCTCCTTGGCGGTGGCGATGCGGATAATCTCGATGGTACCGAAGATCACCGAAAGGCCAATGACGACCCAACCGCTGATAACCAGCAGGAGATGGACGATCTCAAAGGCGGCGCCCAGCAGAGAAGGCACGAAGACCAGCAGCACGACACCCAGCACGATGCGGAGCGCTTCGCGCTTGAGCTGCTCCACCTTCTGATCTGCCAGGAGTACGCGGATGAGGGGGAATACGATGAGGTAGACAGCCACCAGAGCCACCAAAATGGAACCCTGATAGCAGATCATGGCCACACCCAGACCGATGCCCAGAATGGAGCAGATCAGGTCAAAGACACCTGCAGCACGGTTCACGTTGGCAATACCCGAGATCAGACCGGGGATGTTGCCGATGATGATGATAATGCCGTAGATGATCAGACCCCAATGGATGATGGTGGCCACGGTGGAGGGCATGAGCAGGCCGCCCAGCACCAGGAGAAGCACGCCGACCAGGATACCGATGACCATGACGGCGATGCGCGCGATGAGGAGATTCTTCTTCATGTTGAATACCTTCCTTTATGTAGTATATAGCAAACCGCTCGGTAGCGGGAATGCTCCGTATTGTACCGGCGCTTACGTCCGGCGATGCTCCGCGATCCACTCGATAACCGCCGCGGGAAGGCAATTCTCCAAGGACTCGCCACGGTTGATCTTCTCCCGCGCAAGAGTGGAGGAAAGGCCGTCAAAGGCGGGATCGGCGGGCATATACAGCGTCTCGGCGCGCGGATTGTGCGCGCGGTTATAGAGGGCGTGCTTTTGCTCATACTCAAAATCCACGGTGGAGCGGACTCCCTTGATGATAAAGTCTGCCTCCACGCGGTCGAACAGATCGATGAGCATCCCGCCGGCCGAAATGACCTCCACGTTGGGCAGATGGGCGCAGGCGGCGGCCGCCATAGCGGCTCTCTCCTCGCGGTCGAACATGTACTGCTTGACCAGAGCGTCCTGCACGTACTTGCGCATATCGTTGGTCATCACGGCTACCACCACGCGGTCAAAGCGGGCGGCGGTGCGGGTGATGATATCCAGATGCCCCAGCGTAATGGGGTCAAAGCTACCGGGAATGAGGGCTGTACGCATGGTGATACCTCATTCCGCCAGCGTCAGAATATTGACGTAGGCGATACCGTAGCGGGCAGTCTTAAGCACCTCAAAGCGGGCGGCCAGCGGGGTCTCGGTCCCCAACGGGTCGGGCTCGGCGCTCTCCAGCACCACAATACCGTGGGGCTTCAAGAGACGGTTTTCCAGAACGGCCTCCACCGCGGCGCGGCAGGCGCGCATGCCGTAGGGAGGATCAATGAAAACGATATCGAAGGGATCCCGTCCCCGTCTCTGCCGCAGGAACTCGGCAAAGTCCGAGCAGACAACGGTGCAATCCTCGGCCAAGCGGGTCTTTTCGACGTTTTTGCGGATGATGCCCACCGCGTCCTTGGATTGATCCACCAGCACGGCGTGCTCCGCTCCGCGGGAGACGGCCTCCAGACCCATCTGCCCCGAGCCGGCAAACAGATCCAGCACCCGGCGTCCCTCCAGCTCGAATTGCAGGCTGGAGAAAATGGCCATTTTCGCCCGCTCCGACGTGGGACGGGTCATCTCCCCTTCCAGCGTCTCCAGCTTAATGCCGCGCGCGCGGCCGGTAATAATGCGCATCATACTATGCGTCCTCCTGCTTCTCTACTTCTTGTAGTACTCTACGATATTGGCCGCGTCGGCGCGGGAAATACCCTTCACGGCAAAGAGCTCCTCCTCGGTGGCATTTTTGACCTCGGTGATCCCGCCGAAGGCCGCAAGCAGGGCTTTGGCCTTGGCATCGCCGATGCCCTTGATCTTGGTGAGGGAGGAGTGGGTCAGGGTCTTGCGCTTGGCGGCGTCCATGCGGGATACGGTGAAGCGGTGCACCTCCTCCTGAAGGCGGTAGATCAGCACGAACACGGCGTTCTCACGGGCAATACTGATTTCTCCGTCCTCGGAGCAGAGGGCGCGGGTCTTGTGAAAATCATCCTTCACCATGCCGAAAACAGGGATATCCAGTCCCCGTTCCTCCATGAGAGCGCGGACTACCCCTACATGCCCCCGTCCGCCGTCCAGCAGGATGAGGTCAGGGAGCTTGGAAAAAGAGCCGTCCTCGTCGGTCAGATGGGAAAGGCGGCGATCCAGCGCCTCCCGCATACTGGCGTAGTCGTCGGTGGTTCCCTCCACCGACTTGATCTTAAAATAACGGTAATCCGCTTTACAGAGCTTTCCATCCTCGCAGACCACCATACCCGCCGTCAGATGCTCGGTACCCAGATTGGAGATATCGTAGGCCTCGATACGGGTGGGATAACTGGGAAGCTCCAACAGCTCCGCCAGCCGTACCAGCGCCCCCTCGTCCTTTTCAGCGTCCAAACGGTACTGCCGCACTCGCTCGGCGGCATTGGAGCAGACCAGCTCACAGAGTGTATGAGCCTGTCCCCG
>JAZQXS010000236.1:0-5910 GCA_045633025.1 Eubacteriales bacterium
GCTTTCGTGCCAAGCCAGATTGGCCTCCTGTACGCCCACGACGTCGGGCTTGTAGTAGAGAAGCACGTCGGCGAAGCGTTCGTCGCGCTCGGGCGGGAGGGGATTGTTAGGGACGTAGTCCTGGTTCAGGATATTGTAGGACATGATACGCAGAGTGGCTCCTTCGGCCAACTCGGTCTTGTCCTCGGTAATCATGGGATCGCTGACGTATGTGTCGCCGCCAACGGTCAGAGAAACGGGAGCCAACTCGTGAGGACGGACGGCTTTTCCGATGTTGTGGGGTTCCAGGCTATCCAGCAGGTGGGACATGGCCAAGGAGATCGCGGTGGCGTTACTACCCAGAATGAAGAACTTGTTTCCGTCGGGAATGATGGCGCGCTGGGCGGCCTGTATGGCGGAGTCTCCCTCCAGATAGGGCTTGACCGCCTCGGTGGTGCGATTGGTTGCGCCAATGACCAACTCATGCTCCGTGGGCGGCGTAGCGTCGCTGACGGCCTGGAGCTCAATGCCGTACTGCGCTTTCAGATACGCTTGCAGATTGGGAATGTAGGTGTTCTTGATGCTGTCGTCTGCATTCTCTCCGTAAACAATGCGGTATGCGGAGAGCGCAAACGAGGCGGGCGCATCGGATGCGGCGCGCGTTGCTTGCGGTGTGATGATCCAGCGGTCACCGTACTGAACGAGGCTGGATTCTATGAACAGATCGGCCGCGGCGGAAAGATCCTTTTCCGTCCAAGCGGCGAGGACAACATGGTTTCCCTCGACACAAACGGCGTGAGAGCCGACGGGGGTGGCGGCGTATGCGGCCGCAGTAGCGGGGATTTCATCATCGAAGCCAATGATGATCTCGGATGAGGCGGGGGCGGTTCCGTCGCCGACCATGCGTATGGTGGGAAGGATACCAGTTTTTTCTTGGATGCTTTCGGCGAGGGTCTCGGCCAGCCCGGTGATGGCGCGGTGCAGATTGGAGGGGCAGTAGATGCTGACCTCTGCGGTTAAATCCAGACCGACGGGGGCGGGCGCCTCAGTCTCAAATTCAGTGACGGACTCGGATTCGGTTTCGGCGGGAGCGGTGGTGACAGCGGGAATCGACGTGTCGGTTTCGTGATTGGGCTCGTTTGCGGGCGTACAAGCGATCAAGGACGCCGCCAGAAGGGAAGGAGCGAGGACGGCGCACACAGGACGGGTAAAGGAGATGGTCTTTTTCATGAGAGCTGTTCCTTTCGGTAATGGTAATCATGTACAGTTATTATAGCACATGAGCGCAAAGAATGTCAATACAATGCCCGTATTTTTGCCGAAATAAACTTTTTTCTGAACAGAATAAATATTTTTGCGAAATACCTTGACAGGTGAGGTAACTTGTGGTATAATATAACCAGAGGTTGGAGGGAACTCCGACCAAAGCAAAGCTACGGGAAAGGAAGGTGATTCTATGTCCATCACGGCAGATTTGATACGAGGTCATACCGATACCATCATTCTGGCGGCGCTTTTGCAGGAGGACAGCTATGGGTATCGCATCAATCGTATGTTATATGATTTGACGAACGGCCGCTATGAACTGAAGGAAGCGACGCTATACACCGCCTTCAAGCGCTTGGAGGAGGCGGGGTACATCCGCTCCTACTGGGGAGACGAGGCCACGGGCGCTCGGCGACGGTATTACGCCATCACTTCGGATGGACGGACGGCCTACCGCCGCATGATGCAGGAGTGGCAGGAGGCAAGCAGTATGATTGAAAAATTGATCCGATTCGGAAGCGAGGATGATGAGACTTCCGGCGCGCAGAGGATCTGAAGGAGGAATGATCGTATGAAAACGAAATTAAAGGAATATATTGACACGATCTTCGCGGATGCGGAGAGAAGAGCGCCGGGGAATGAACGGGTGCGGGAGCTCAAGGAGGAGCTGCTCCAAAATCTGAATGACCGCTACGACGATCTGATCGCCCGCGGCAAAGCTCCGGCGGCGGCCTACAATGTGGCGGTAGCCGGTGTGGGGGATATTACTGAGCTCTTGGATTCGGTGGTCGGAACAGCCGAGACGCGTGAAACAAGGGAAAACGAGACTCCGTCCCGGGCGGGAAAACGGCCGCTGACACCCGAGGAACAGGAAAAAGTACGCCGCTATAAGGAGCGGTCGGCGGTGATCGTTTCGATATCGGTCGCCATGTACATCCTCTGCTGGCTCCCGTTGGTGATTCTGAGCAGCTTTTTGGGAGATCTGGGCAGTACCGTTGGATTGACCATCATGTTCGGTATGATCGCCGCGGCGACCTGCCTGTTGATTTACAACGGCATGACGAAGCCCAAATTCGATATGAATGCCGAGGATTGGGACGACGATGACGATGACGATGATGACGACGAAAAAACTAAAGCCGGCAATCGACCTGCTCGCTCGCCCTTGTACAAGGCGATCAGCGGCGCGCTGTGGATGCTGACGGTGTGCGCGTATCTGCTCGTCAGCTTTGCGACGGGAGCTTGGCACATCACCTGGCTGATTTTCTTGATCGCAACGGCGCTGGATAACGTAATCAAGGCGGTTTTTGATTTGAGGAGGTAAGAGATGAGGAATACTACATATAATGAAGAGAAAAGAAAACCGATCTCGCCCTCTGCCGTGGCGCGGATCGTGATCTGGTCAGTGGTGCTGGTTCTTTTGCTGGGCGTTTTCTCGGCGGCCATGCTGGCCGAGCACTCGGGCTTTTCGATCCTTCGGATCTTTTGGGACGGCTGGGATTACGACGATGATCAATTCAACGTAGGAAACGGCGCCGTTCGCACGCCCATTCATGAACTGTCCATTGATTGGGTCGCGGGGAACGTGACCGTAGGAGTTACGGACGGAGAGGAAATTCTCATCACCGAGGACTACGACGGCGAAAAACAAGCGTACCGTATGCGCTGGCAGGTGGAGGACGGTGAATTAGCGGTGAAATGCGCCCGACCCTCAAATTTTGGGATGGATATTGTCTCGAAAAACCTGGAGGTGCTCATTCCTGAGTCCATGCTGAACAGCTTGGAGGAGATCCATGTCTCCACTGTGTCTGCCGCGCAGGATATCCGTGTGTCGGCGCGGGAATTGGATGTGGAAACGGTTTCGGGAAGCCTGACGATCTCGGGCGAGTACACATCGGTGGAGGCGGAGACGGTCAGCGGCGATCTGCATTTTGAGGGAAGCACGAAGGAATGCTCCTTCGATGGTGTTTCGGCGCGGGCTGAGATCCGCTTGAAGGAACCGGCCAACCTGGTGGATATGGAAACTGTGAGCGGATATTTGAAATTGATCCTGCCGAATCATATCACGGGCTTTAAGGTGACGTCGAATAACTTGAGCGGCAATACCGAGATTCACGGATTCGATGTTGACGGCGGAAAGTCCTCTTCCTGGGGAGACGAAAGTATGCGTATCCGGATGGATGGCGTTTCAGGAAAACTGATAATTGAAAAAGAAACAATCGATTAATAAACGGTATGGATAAAATAGAAAATAAAACTGCCTTGGAAAATGGGGCAGTGCGAATCGTGTGCTTTACGGGACATCGGAATATATCCGACGAAACGATAGAAAAGCTTCCGGAGCTGCTGGAGGGCGTGATCGAGGAGCTTTGCGAACGGGGCGCGACGGTCTTTCGCACCGGCGGGGCGCGGGGGTTCGATACCCTGGCGGCGCTGAAGGTGCTGGAAATGAAGGAGCGTTACCCGGAGATTCAATTGGAGCTTGTGATCCCGTGCGCCAATCAAACCGAACGATGGGATATGGCGGATGAGCGAATTTACCATTACGTTATGCAAAATTCCGACGCGTGTCGTATTCTCTTTGATGACTACATCGAAGGGTGTATGCAGGAGCGGGATCGACGGTTGGTGGAGGGAAGCGACGTGTGCGTGGCATTCTGCTCGCACAACCGCGGAGGTACCGCGTATACCTATGCGTATGCCCTCCAGGAAGGAATTGAGATCATCAATTTGGATGATCTGCTTTAAGATTTTCAAATAATAAAGACGGGGCTGTCTCAAATCATGGCTTGAGACAGCCCCGTTGCGTATTACTTTCCACCTTCCGAACGGCCGGACAGCATGGCGTTCAGCGCCTCTTGCTCGGCGCGGCGTTTCTTATTTGATTTGCGAACGAGTGTGATCGCCAAAACGGCAATGCCTCCGCCGATTACGGCCAGTACCAGAAGCGTGGGAAGGGATTCTACGAATCCGACGGCAAAATCCTGGCAACCCTCGCCGAAATCCTTCCAGCTCTCGGTGAACGCGCGAGTGATCCGCTCGCCGAACGTGGGCTCTTCTGCGACGGGGGCGGTGTAGGTGATTACTTCGTCCAAGGTCAAATAGACGGTGGACATGGCTACTTGACCGTCGAATAGATTGAGACGGGTTTGAAGAGCCTCGATCTCTTCAATTACGTTGTACAGACGTTCTTGCACCTGAAGCATGGCGGAAATGTCGTTGTAGTCGGTGAACCCCTCCAGCATGGCGGTGAGGGATGCTTTTTCGGCGTTCAGGGTTTCCAAACGGGACACGGTGTCGTAGTAGGCCGCGGTGATCTCGTCAGACGTGGCATTCTGGGAGAGGATCCGAATGCCTTCGTCGGTACGGAGCGCCTCCAGGAAGGAATCCAAATGCTCGGCCGGGACTCGGAGGGTGTAGGTCGCGCGGCGCTCGGCGCCTTTGGCGCTTTCATAACCCACGCCGGTGGTGGTGGAGGCCTCCACGTAGCCGCCTTGGGCGGAGAGCGCGGCCATGATCGTTGAAATAGCTTGATCGTACGCTTTGGTTTCGCAGGCCATTTTGACGGTTCGGATGATTTTGCGATCGTAGTCTCCGTTGGATGATTCGCTTTGGTTGGGCGTTTGGAGGGAACCTCCGGTTATGCCGTCCGCTTCGGGCTTTTCTCCGTTGCTGATGAAAGCGTCTTCTGCGTAGGCTTCGTCCACAAAAACGTCGTTGGCTCTGCCCGGGGCGGCATTGCAGGAGGATAAAGCGGTGGCCAAGGCTAACAGAGCGGCGGCCAAAGGGATGAGTTTGCATTTTTTCATAGAGTGAGCTCCTTTCTGCGCGCTGTATGCGCTTCTGCTTATATAGACGAGAAAACGGAGAGAATCGTTGCGGCCAGATATAAAAAATTCCCATTTTTTTGAATTATACCATATTCGAGGCGGCTTGTCAAGGGAAAACCATGCAGAAAAAAAGATTCGTTGTTTAAAGTGTACAAATGATTGCGCTTTGAATTGTGTCAAACTGCCAACGCTCCCAAACCGCAAAAACTTTGTAAAAACCCCTTGACAAACGGAAGTTGAAGTGCTATAATATGCAGGCTGTCAACGAGCGGAACACCGCGAGCGGCGGCGAGACAAAATATCACGAAAAAAAGTTGAAAAAACTTTTGAAAAACCTCTTGACAAACGAAAAGAGATGTGATATAATGTCAAACGCTTCCGTCCAAAGTTAAGGGCGGCTCGAAAGAGCCTTGAAAAAAGTTGAAAAACTTTTGCAAAACCCCTTGACAAAAAGAAAAGGATGTGCTATAATATGCAAGTCGCGCAAAACGCGGCATGAGCGAGCAAAGCTCGCACAGATCATTGACAATTGAACAACAGGAGATTAAAGTACAAGCAAAAGCTTAGTGCGAAAGAATCTCGAATTTCTTTGAAAAAAGATGCTTTGTCTATCACGGACAAGGCACATACTCAAAAAAGTAAAAGAGCCAAACAAGCTCGACAAACAAGATTTTAACTACGAAAAGTAGTTTCAATACAATTTGCTCGAGAGTTTGATCCTGGCTCAGGATGAACGCTGGCGGCGTGCATAACACATTCAAGTCGAACGAGGTAGCAATACCTAGTGGCGGACGGGTGAGTAACGCGTGAGCAACCTGCCCTTGTGTGGGGGATA
>JAZQXS010000237.1:0-9567 GCA_045633025.1 Eubacteriales bacterium
GACGAGGGATTCGCCGTAGGCGGCGGTGAAGGTATCCTCCAGATCGTCCGTCCAAGGCAACGTCACATTCTGACGGCTATCGGCAAAGGCCAGGGTCCCCTTGCGGGCGAACTGGGGCTCGTCGGTGAAGATGGCGGGAACCGTCTTGCCGAATTCATCGCCTACCGTCTCAAAGTAGCGCTCATGAGTCACCTCAATGAAGCGCTCGATCGCCTTTTTGTTGAGGGTATCCACGTAGGACTCGTTGTTGAACCACGGAGTCTTTTCAGAGAACTCCCGCCATACCGACCACAGAACGCCCTCTGCGGCCTCGCCGTCGGTTACTTTTCGATAGGATTTCAGGCATTTGTCTTCTCCTAACACCACGTCGAAACGGGCGATGAGGCGAGCGGCATCTCCGGGAACATAATTTTGGTCGCAGGTAAAGATGATGTACCTCTGACGGTAGGCATCGTCTTTGGTAACGTATCCGCCGCCAAAGCCCGAGGGCCATTTGTCCTCGTCGTAGAGCCAAGCCAGCATATTGTTTTCCTTGGCGTGATCCGCGCAAGCCTTGACCAGCCCCATGAACTCATCGGACAGATAGGTGGTGGACATACCGGCGCGGCAAT
This sequence comes from Eubacteriales bacterium, assembly GCA_045633025.1. GTDB lineage: Bacteria > Bacillota > Clostridia > Oscillospirales > CAG-272 > CAMEON01. Next base: position 612 of record JAZQXS010000237.1, read on the forward strand.
GCATATGGAAGCCACCCAGACCCATTTCCTTGAAAATATCAATTTGACGAAGCAATTCGTCCTTTTGCAGCTCGCAGTTCCATGCCCAGAAGGGAGTGGCCCGATATTCGGCGGTGGGATTCTGAAAGAGAGATATATCCAGTGCCTTGTTCTTCCGATTGTTCTCGTAAATCATATCGATGCTCCTTTTTGTGTGGATTTGCCGATTCGGATTTTCTTGCGGTTCCGAAACATATTGAGAGGTACCCTTTCATTATACCATAAAAATGGCAAAATTTCAATATGAAGGCAAGAAGATTTTTGTCAAATACAACAAATTTTTGCGCTTGTACCCTGCGGCGGGGCTTGTTCTTGCCGCTTGGCTCAGTATCCTTGAAAAACGACTTGCAGGCAGTGCGCAGTTGCGGCAATTTTGAATTGAGAAAATCCTTCGTTTACAGAATCGATATTGAAATGACCGGCCAAATGTGCTATAATGGATGATGAATCCATCAGAATTTGCGAGGATCATACGTTGAAAAAGAAAATGATTTGGATCACGGCTCTATTGCTTGTCGGATTTGCCATATCCCTGCTTGTTTTCCTTCTGACAAGAAATGATATTGCGGAAACCGTTGCAATTACGATCGGTATTACACTGTATCACTTTGTAATGAGGCTTGCGGTTGGTACGATCGTTGACTCCATTATGCACAATAAAGCCAATCATAACAACGCGTGGTTTCGGGAAAAGGGTTTTGAAAAGAAGCTTTACAAGCTGATGCGTGTACGAGAGTGGAAAAAGCATCTTCCTACATACAATCCGGATACATTTGATACAGGTAAAAAAACCGTTCGGGAAATTGTAGGCGCAAGCTGTCAAGCGGAGATCGTTCATGAGGTCATTATGGCGCTTAGTTTGTTGCCGATCACCTGGATCCCTTGTTTAGGCGGGACGGCCGCCCTGATCATAACCTCCGTTTTGGCAATGCTGTTCGATTCTTTATTCGTAATACTCCAACGCTACAACAGACCTAAGCTCATCAGAGTAATGAAGCGTTTCCCCAAAATAGAAAACGGGGCGTAACGTGATCGGACAGAATCAATTCTTGAAACAAATTCCAATTTGACGACATGAAACAGCGGGAAGGATGGACGCAAAGGCGGTGTACGTTATCGACAGAAAAAGGCCGGATATGTGTTGATTTTTTGGAGACTTTGTGCTATAATATGTAAATATACGGTAATCTTGTGTTTTATCGATCCTCCGCGCGAGGAATTTCAAAAGATATTTGTGCCGCCGCTGTGCGGCGGAATGGAGATTCATATGCATAACCAAAATTTTCGATTTGCCACCGAGGATGATGCGGCGCTGATCCTGGACTTTATCCGGGAGCTGGCGGAATACGAAAAAATGTCCGATCAGGTTGTGGCTGACGAGGCGTTGCTTCGGGAGTGGATATTCGACCGGAAGAAGGCGGAGGTCATCTTCGCACTGGAGGATGGAGCCGAGGTGGGGTTTGCCTTGTTCTTTCATAATTTTTCCACCTTCCTCGGCAGAGCGGGGATCTACCTGGAGGATCTGTTCGTCAGACCTGCGTACCGCGGTCACGGACACGGCAAGGGGCTTCTCAAGGAGCTTGCGCGCATCGCGGTGGAGCGTGGCTGCGGCAGGCTGGAATGGTGTTGCCTCGACTGGAATCGACCCAGCATTGATTTCTACCTCTCCCTCGGCGCCGAGCCGCTGGACGAGTGGACGACCTACCGCTTTGCAGGCGAGAGCCTTCGCAGGATGGCCGCGCGGGAGGTGAATCAGGAATGAGGCTTACTTCCGGCAGACAAAAAAAGAAAATATATATCGTCACAGCCTCGGTTCTCCTTGTTCTCGCCATTCTGCTTGTGACCTGCGCGGTCTATCTGGGCGACTATTACCGCGCGGATCACCAAGCTATCGGCGCATTCCTGCCCATGGGAGCGCAGTGGAAGGAGGAGCCCGACGGCACGCTCGTGTTTAGGCCGGAGGGCGCGACCAAGGGATTTATTTTCTACCCGGGCGGTAAGGTGGAGCATACGGCCTATATCCCGCTGATGCAGGCTTGCGCCGAGCAGGGAGTGCTGTGCGTGCTGGTGGATATGCCCTTTCATCTCGCCGTTCTGGACGTGAACGCCGCAGACGGGATTCAAGAGGAATACCCCGAGATCGGGGCATGGTACATAGGCGGTCACTCGTTGGGCGGCTCCATGGCGGCGGCGTACCTGGCTGACCGCGCCGAGGACTACGAGGGGCTGATCCTGCTCGGCTCCTACTCTACGGCAGACCTATCCGATACAGACCTGGACGTGCTTTCGGTCTACGGCAGTGAGGACGGGGTGATGAACCGCGAAAAATACGGTGAGTGCAGAGCCAATCTGCCCGACGGCTTTACTGAGGCGGTCATCGAGGGCGGATGCCACGCGTATTTCGGTATGTACGGCGCGCAGGAAGGGGATGGCTCACCGACGGTGACAAGCGAAGAGCAGATCCGCATGACGGCCGCCTATATCGCCGCCCTGATGAGCGGAGAATAACAAAAAGCAAGCAGAATCCTTAAACCTATTCTGCCGTGAATAAAATTTGAAAACGAATCTAAAGGAGGTTCTTATCATGACCAATATCTTTGACATCACCGCGTTTGGCGCGGTGGGAGACGGCGTCACCGACAATACGGTGGCCATACAGGAGGCGCTCGATGCCGCGGCAGAATGCCGAGGCGTGGTTCAGGTACCGCCCGGAAACTACATGACAGGCAAGCTGAAGATGGGGAAGGGTGTTTCTCTGGAGGGGCATTCCGCGTGGTCCTTCCGCTCCTACGGCTCCTCCATCTTTACGCTGAATACGGCGGACACCGACTGCCTCTTGGACATCACGGGCGCGTTTGGATGCGCCATCCGCGGTATGAGCTTGAACGGCCGGAATCTCGGCGATGGGATTCACGGTGTCAAGCTGTACTGGGATCAGTATAACGGCGGCTCCGAGGAGGACACCCCTACCATCGACGATTGCCGCATCGGTAACTTCTCCGGCAATGCCGTCCATCTGGAGCACATCTGGTGCTTCTCGATCCGCCACTCCATGCTCTGCTTCTCGAATGCAGGTCTGTATATCGACGGCTGGGACGGCTTTATCATGGACAACTGGTTCTCCGGCAACCGCGACGGCGGCATCAAGGGCGGCCCCTGCTGCGCATCGGTCACGGCAACGGGCAACCGCGTGGAGTGGAACCGTCTTGCCGGCTTCTACCTGCCGAACATCAACTGCTGTAACTTCACAGGCAACTACTTCGACCGCTCCGGCGGCCCTGCGCTGGTGCTCGGCACGGATGACGGCTACGCAACCGCTGTTTCGGTTACGGGTAACCTGATCTATCGCTCGGGTAAACCCAAGTCCGAGCCGTTTGACGAGGAATACGACAGCGCCCACGTCCGCATGACCAAGGCGGACAACATTGCGCTCACCGGAAATACCTTCCGTCTCGGACGCGACGACAACGGCGCCGGCGTGTGGAGCCCGAACTATTGCGTCGTCATCAAGGACTGCAAGCAGTGCATTGTCCGCGACAACGTATGGAACCGCGGCTCTATCGAGGACGGCATCATCCTGCTCGGCGAGAATCCCGACGTCATCACCGAGGGCAATATCGGTTGTACTCATAAGCCTTGATGCTCGCGTTGCGCGCAGAATATTTTATGGAGTAAAGCAGGGAAGGAGAAACAGCCATGCTGGTTAAAGGAACTGAAATCAGCAGCTTCCGTATCGTTTCCGAAGAGTCTGCCCCGGGACGATACGCGGCAAAAGAGCTGGAGGCGTATCTGACACGGATGGGATTGACCGTCGGCGGAGAATTTACCTTTACCCTCAAGATCGATGCCGACGGGATCGGAAATGACAGTTATCGGATCACCGTAGAAGACGACGGGATCACCATCTGCGGCGGAAACGGACGCGGCGTGGTGTACGGCGTGTACGGCTTTCTGGAAAGATATGCCGGGGTGCGCTATTTTACGCCTGGGCTGGAGACCCTTGGTCATCCGGATTTCGCCGTGGATGAGGATTATACCTACCAATCGGTTTTTGAACTGCGTCAGCAGAGCTGGTACAACGCCTTCCATAGTCAGGATTGGTGCGTCAAGAACGGGGTGAACCGCGTCAATTCCATGAAATTTTCGGAGGAGGTGGCGGAAGCTGGAACTACGGCGACTATTTCGTCCACACCTTCCACAAGCTGACCGAAACGCCGCGCGATACGCAGCCTTGCCTTTCGGATCCCGACATTCTGAAGAAGGCAATCGCCAACGTGCGGGCGGTACTGAAGGCCAATCCCGACATGACCATCATTTCGGTCTCGCAGAATGACGGCAATTTTGATTATTGCAAATGCGAGAAATGCGCGGCCATTGATGCCGAGGAGGGAAGTCAGGCGGGAACGATCCTTCGTTTCGTGAACGCCATCGCCGACGATATTGCGGAGGATCATCCTCACGTCGTTGTGGACACCTTGGCTTACCAGTATTCGGTCAAGCCGCCGAGGATCACGAAGCCCCGTCCCAACGTGTGTATAATGCGTTATTTCCAAAGAAAAGTGGCTGGACGGCGAGGCGCAGCTCGACGCTTGGTGGAATGAGGCCGAGCGTTTGGCGGGAGACCGTCTGGCCTGTGTCCGGCGCTCCAGGCTCCAATGGCGCTTTATGAAGCTGTACATTCACCCAGACAGGGAGGAGGCTCTCCGATTTATTGCCGACGTGAAGGCCGCAGGCATTGTCTGGAGCGAGTGCATGAAGATCAAGGAGGATGCGGATCTTTCCAAATCGCCTGAGGAATGGTTCGTGAGGAGGTGGTGAGGCAGCTTTCGGGTTGCGTTTATCGCTTGTCGTTTATCGTTTATCGTTTATCGCTTATGATGATAAAGAATTAGAATTATAACTATATTTTCCATCGAAAGAGAGGGTTACGACTATGAAGATCAAATTAGCTGTCATCGGTGGCGGCAGTGTCAACTGGATGCGCGGCCTGATGCGGGATATATACGGTTTGCGCGGCGTGGAGGGCGGAGAAATTCGCCTGGTGGATCCCAATGTGTCCCATGTCACCAGCGTGCGGAATATGCTCCTCAAATTCAACGAGTGTTCGGATAAATGCTTTGACGTTTCCATCGTAGAGGATCGCAAGGAGGCTCTGCGGGGGTGTGATTTCGTGCTGACGACCTTTTCACCCGGTGCTATGGACGCTTTCTTTAACGATCTCGAAATTCCCGTCAAGTACGGTGTGCGCCTGCCCGTGTCCATGACCTGCGGCATCTCGGGGACGTCGGCGGCTCTGCGGACGGTGCCTGTGGCCTATGAGATCGTGCAGGATATGGAGGAGGTCTGCCCCGGCGCGGTGCTTCTCAACGTGACCAATCCCATGACCGCCGTGACCAAGGCCTTCAACCTTCCCGCCAAAACGGTGACCGTCTATGGCATCTGCCATGAGATCTTCGCCCTGCGGCACTATGTGAACTGCATTTTCGGTATCGATACGCAACCGGGGATGACCAACGGGCAATACCTGTATTCCTACCTGCCCGAGCAGGGCTTTGAATACACGGTGGCAGGTCTGAACCACTTCATCTGGCTGACCAAGGCCACTCTCAACGGGGAGGACGTCCTCGGTAGGATCCATCAATTCGCCATGGAGCACGAGGGCTTTGACGAGCAACCGACTCACTATCAGGCCACCAATTCCTACGTCAACAACGGTCAGGCCAAGCTGGCGCTGTGCCGTCAGCTCGGGTATCTGCCCATCCCCGGCGACCGCCACCTCATCGAGTTTATGTCCTCCCTCTGCAACAACCAAAACGGCTTTGGTATGGATTACGGCGTGCTCAAGACCACCGTGGACTCCCGCCGTCTGGACAAGGTTCTGCAACAGCGGGAGATTGACCGCATCGCCAACGGAGAGGTGCCCGTAAGCTTCAACAGTTCGGGCGAGGACATCGCGGGCATTATCCAATCCTACTTGGATAAGACCGAGATGATCACCATTTGCAACCGCCCGAATATCGGTCAGATCAGCAATCTCCCCTTGGGAACCATCGTAGAAACCAAGATCAAGAAGGAAAAGGACGGCACCATCACCCCCATCCCTGCCGGCGATCTGCCCCGTCCCATTCAGCATCTCTGCTATCTGCACAGCGGCATCAATGAGATGGTGGTGGAGGCCGCTCTGAACGGCGACCGCAAGCTGCTGATTGAGGCTATGAGCCTGGATCCCTCCACGGGAACCATGGATTTTAAGGATATTCCGAAGCTTTGTGACGACCTGCTCAACGCCAACCGTCGGTGGCTGCCCAGATTCTTTGGTTGATATGCGAAGCAATGTAGATATCACCTTCCACCCCTCCTGGTGGAATAAGCATACGGGCATCGAGTTTGACGAGAAGTTCTGGTTTGATGCGGCTTACCGCGTGGAGGCGGACAGACAGATGCGCCGCACCCTGTACGAGCGCTTCGGGGACTTCGGCCTCGGGGAGAGGGATCCTGCGGCGAGACCCATTTTGTTCTCAGACCTCCTTGCCTGCGGGTTTTTGTATTCCCAGCTTTTGGGTTGTGAGGTTCTGTTCAAAAAGGATGACGCCCCCCAGGTTCTGCCCGCTCATTTGACCGAGGAGCAGGTGAGCGCTTTGGCGATCCCCGATCTGGATCGCCACCCCCTCTGGCAGAGGGTACAGGGGCAGATCGACGGCTTCATGAAGGAGTACGGCTACGTGGAGAGCGCCATCAACCTCATGGGCATCCAAAACGTCGCCCTGGATCTGCGAGGCGAGGATCTGTTGGCCGATTACTACGATGAGCCCGAAACGAATCATCGCCTGTTCCATATTGTAACCGAGCTCTCCTTGGATATCGGAAGGAGGCTGTACGCCGTCTCCCCGGTGGTGTCGGGCGGGGTGACCTCCATCATCAAGCAGGTCTCCCCCTCGGTCTATTTGACCAGCAATTGCTCGGTGACCATGCTCTCAAACGACCTGTATTGTCAGCATCTTCTCCCCTATGATACCCGTTTGGCCGAGGCTTTCCCCTGCTTCGGTATCCATCACTGCGGCTCTAACACCGAAACCGTCATCGACGGATATTTGAAGGTTCCGAATCTTCGCTTTCTGGAGATCGGCGCGGGCAGTGATCTGCACGCCGTGGCACGGGCTGTGGCAGGGAAGGGGATCCTATCCTGCATCCGCTATTCCCCCGTTGCGTTGAAGACCGACACTTCGGAGCAAATGCGGCAAAAGACCGAGGATGCCATCCGCGCCTTTGGCTCGGACGAACACCTCTGCTTCTCCTGCGTGGGCATTGACCGCGACGCAGAGGACGAAAAAATCAGAGAATACCTGGGCGTATTCAGAAAGGAAATCAGATGAGCGGCGAATTTCAATCCTTCTTATATATGTCTCCTTCTGCGTTCAGCGGCAGATTTACTCAGCTTCATGAATTTTTGGATCAGCGGCAATTGACACTCCTGCAAAAGTGCGACGAGCAGAGAGCCAAGATCGACAGCCTTGAGAAATTGCAGGCGTATGCCGACGCTATGCGGGAGACCTTCATTCAAAAGATCGGCGGTATACCCGAGCGGGATTGCCCGCTGGACGCGAGGATCGTTGATGTCATCGACATGGGGGACTACACCATCGAGAGCATCATTTATCAGGCGCGGGACAAGGTCTACGTCCCCTCCTCCCTGTATATGCCCAAGGGGCTGACGGAACCCTCCGCCGCCGTGCTGTTCCTCAGCGGCCACTCGGATAACGCCCGTATGTCGGTGCGCTATCAGGAGGTCTGCCAGACTCTGGCCTGCGCGGGGCTCATCGTCTTCGCCATTGATATGCTGGGGCAGGGGGAGCGGAAGGATTTCTATGACCCCGAGACCGGCGCCTATGCGGTAACCTCGGCAGTGCCCGACCACGATTGCTGTGGCGTCCCTTCCCTGTGCACGGGCCGATTCATCGAAAGCTACTTTTTGAACGATCAGATGTCCGCTGTGGATTATATGCTGACCCGTCCCGAGATCGACCCCGCCCGCATCGGCGTGACGGGATGCTCGGGCGGCGGTCTCCAATCCCTGTGCATGATGGCCTGCGACGACCGCATCGCCGCCGCGGCTCCCGCCACCTTTACTACCACCCGACGGGACATCCTCTACACCTGCCAATCCCAGGATTCCGAGCAGATCTGGCCCGGGTGCGCCGTGTACGGCTTTGACCATTTCGAGCCCTTTATGATCTTCGCCCCCAAGCCCGCTCTGCTTCTGACCGTCAGCTCGGACTTTTTCCCCATCGAGGGAGCCTATGAGGTGTACGACACCGTGAAAAAAGCGTATGCCTTGTACGGGAAAGAGGAAAATCTCTGCATATATGAGGACAACGCCTGCCACGGCTATAAGCAACCTCTGGCGGTCGAGGCCGCCGCGTTCTTCTGCCGCGTGTTCGGCGTGGAGAAACGGGAGTCGCTGGCCTTGAACGCCCTGCCCGACGAGCAGATACAAGCTACCAAGACGGGAAACGTCAAGGGCGATTTCCCGGATGCCAGAACCATTCCTGACGAGACCGACCTGCTGGCGGCAAAGCTGAAGCAGAACCGCCGTCGGGACGAGGCCAAGGAATGGCTTTTGGAAAAGGTATGGTACGAGCGTATCCCCTGCGCGGCGCGCCCCCGTATTTCCGACCGCGATAACGAGATGCACATCGGAGAGTACGTCGGCAAGACGGTCATGTGGTGGGTGCAGAAGGGATTGATGGCGCATGGATTGCTGATCTCCCGAGAAGCACCCGAAACGAAGGATCCCCGTCCCACGGTCATAGCCCTTTGGGATAACGGAACCAAGGCGATCGTGGAGCGGGAGGATTGGATCAAGGCCAGGTGCGATGAAGGAAAACAGGTTCTGGTGGTGGATCTGCCCGGTGTGGGT
>JAZQXS010000238.1:0-4349 GCA_045633025.1 Eubacteriales bacterium
GCTTTGATCCCCCACCCCGACTATGAGGTAGCCGATTGGCTCTACGTCCCCAACCGCTACGATGAGTACCGGTACATACTGGGCACGAGAGGGAAGAAACCCGTCATTTGCGTGGGCATCAACCCCTCCACCGCCGCCCCCAACGACCTGGATCCCACGCTGAAATCCGCCCAGCGCATCGCGCTCGCCAACGGCTACGACTCCTTTCTCATGTTCAACGTTTACGCTCAGCGTGCCACCCGTCCCGACGATATGGAGCGGGAGCGAAACGAGTGGCTTCACAACGAGAATATGAAAGCGTTTGCCTATCTCCTGTCCATCTCAGGGGAGCATCCCGCCGTGTGGGCGGCCTGGGGCGCCATCATTGAGAAACGCCCCTATCTGGCCGATTGTGTCCGCGAGATGACCGAGATCGCCAACCGCGCAGGTGCCGTCTGGTATCACGCAGGCGCCCTCTCGGTCAAGGGGCATCCTCACCACCCCCTCTACCTCAAAAGCAATACCCTCCTGGAGCCCTTCGATACCTTGGGGTATCTGAATTCGCTCCATTGACATCATGAAACAAAAGGAACGGATTATGAAAAACATTACCATTGCCACGTATAATATTCGCCACGGCCACGACGTGGGCTTTGATTGGAGCCGTCTGGCCTCGCATATCACCGCCGCAGGCGCGGACGTCGTGGGCATCCAGGAGGTGGATATGTGCACGAACCGCGTCGGCGGGCGGGACACCGTCGAGGGTCTGGCCGCCGCCACAGGCCTCCCCCACGCCCTGTTTATCCCCGCCATGAATTTTGACGGAGGGCAGTACGGCACCGCCATTCTGTCCCGCTACCCCTTTGTGTCGGCAGAATGTCACCCGCTGGACGCGGCGGACTACGAGCCCCGCGCCTTCGGATGCGTAACCTTAAAAACCGATGACGGTACGCCCTTCTGCTTCCTCAATACCCACCTGTCCTACGAGTCCCTCGCACAGCAGAATATTCAATTCCGTCAACTGGCCGATTGGATGGACAAGCATATCGACAGGGATATCCCCACCGTCCTGACGGGCGATTTCAATACCGAGGACTTCGCCGCCTTCGCCCCCTTGACCGATATCGGCTACGCGCTGGTCAATAACGAGGCGCATACCTTCAAGACCTTCCGCACCAAGCCCCTCGCCATCGACAATATCGTCTGCCGAGCATCCCGCCTCACCCCCGTCGAGCAGGGAATGATCGACAGCGCAGACTCCGACCATAACCTCCTGTGGTGTAAGCTTGACCTGATTCCGTAAATCAAAATCCTCTCGCCGAGTCTCTGTTGTCCTTAACGGAGAAATTGCAGGTACAAGGATTTCGGCAATTGTGTGTAATACGATAAATGAGGTGTGACAATGATCTATCTAATGAGACACGGCGCAGATCCATCCGATCGTTACGGCGGATGGAGTACGCATGGATTAACCGAAAAAGGAAAGGCGCAAGTACATAATGCGAAAGGCAGTTTGTGCGGCAAAGGTATCACGCACATCTATTCAAGCGATTTGACAAGAGCGAAAGAAACTGCCGAAATTGTTTCCGATGAAATTATTTATCTGCCCCAGTTTCGTGAATCCAACAATGGATTACTGGCAGGTATGTTGAAAACGGAGGCTGCAAAAAAATATCCGGGCATATATTGGAGCGCGCTCAACTGGACTGAGTCGTGGCCCGAGGGAGAAAGCCCTGAACAGTTTTTCCTTCGCATTCGAAACGCATGGGATCAATTTAAGACACAAGTTGGAAACGATACCGTATTGTTAGTATCTCACGGCGGAGTCATGAACGTTATATTATGTTTGGAAAACGGAATACCGTACACAAATAAGGAAACGAAATTTCAAATCAAAGACGCAGAAATTGTGCAGATAGACATATGACATATGACATATGACACATAAAGAAAGCCCCGACAGACTTGAATCTGTCGGGGTTCTTGTATACGCAGGGGATTCGGACGGGCGGAGGCATACTTTCAATCCATGTTTTATTCGAGGATTCGAACAAATTGGTATTATACTAATCCTCATTCAAAACATTGAAAAAAACTTCCGTAGGGGCGCACCTGCGTGTGCGCCCGCGGGCGTTCAAAGAACGCCCCTACGAGATTTGGAATATTTCAAGGTTTTATTCGAGGATTGGTATTATTCCTCTTCCTTGATCTCCTCAAAGAACCGAAGCTGATCGTTGGCCTCCTTGATCTGCTTGGAAACGGGGGGACGGATCCCCAAATGCTCGTAGGCCAGGCGGGTCACGCAACGGCCGCGGGGGGTGCGCTGAATGAAGCCCAACTGCATGAGATAGGGCTCGTACACGTCCTCGAGGGTGATGGCCTCCTCGCCGATGGTGGCCGCCAGGGTGTCCAGACCCACGGGGCCGCCGTCGTAGAACTTGATGATGGCCTCCATCATGCGGCGGTCGGTATTGTCCAGACCCAGCTCGTCGATCTCCAAGCGATCCAGCGCGTAGCCCGCGATCTCGGCATCAATCTCTTCCTTACCCTGCACCATGGCGAAGTCCCGCACGCGCTTGAGCAGGCGGTTGGCGATACGGGGCGTGCCGCGAGAGCGGGAAGCGATCTCAAAAGCGCCGTCGCCGGAGATGGGAATACCCAGAATCGAGGCGCTTCGTCTCACGATCTCGGAGAGCTGCTCGGGAGTATAGAGCTCTAATTTCAGCAGAACACCAAAACGGTCGCGCAGAGGGGTGGTGAGCTGACCCGCCCGTGTGGTCGCGCCGATGAGGGTGAACTTGGGCAGATCAATGCGGATGGAACGAGCCGCAGGCCCCTTGCCGATGATGATATCCAGCGCGAAATCCTCCATGGCAGGGTAGAGGATCTCCTCCACCATGCGGGGCAGACGGTGGATCTCGTCGATAAAGAGCACGTCACCTGCGTTGAGATTGGTGAGCAAAGCCGCCAGATCGCCCTGCTTTTCGATGGCGGGACCCGAGGTGACCCGCAGATTGACCCCCATCTCGGCGGCGATGATGCCCGAAAGGGTGGTCTTACCCAGACCGGGAGGGCCGTAGAGCAGGACGTGATCCAGCGAATCCCCCCGCATCTTGGCGGCCTCGATGTAGACCTTCAGGTTTTCCTTGGCCTTATCCTGGCCGATGTACTCGTCCATCCGACGGGGGCGAAGGGAGTTTTCGGTGTCCTCGTCGCCGGGGGTGTAGGTAGTGGAGACCATGCGGTTCTCGAAATCGGTATCCCCTCTGTCGGCGTCGGTGTAATCGAAATCAATTTCAAATTCTTTCATAGCGTCTTATACCTTGTTTCAATTCTTCATGAGCTTTTTGAGGGCTTCCTTGATGATATCCTCGATGGACAGCGCCTCGGTGTCGATGGCCTTCAAGGCGTTTTGGGCTTCCGCGCGGGTGTAGCCCAGCACTTGAAGGGCATCCATAGCCTCCGAGAGCTTTCCGCGGGCGGGCGCGCCGGCCTCCTCCGCGCTGTGATCCAGCATAGCGGCGGAGAGATCGTCGTCGATGGAGGATTGCTTCATCAGCTTGTCGCGGAGCTCCAAAATGATGCGGGCGGCGGTCTTGGGCCCCACGCCGTTGGCCTTGGAGATGGTCTTTTTGTCCTCGGTACAGACCGCCAGAGCGAACTTTTCGGGGGTCAGAAGGGAGAGAATGGACATAGCCGCCTTGGGGCCGACGCCCGATACCGAGGTCAGCATCTTGAAGGAGGACAACTCCCGCTCGTTCTCAAAGCCGAAGAGCTCGATACCGTCCTCCCGTACCGACAGGTAGGTGTACAGGGTCACCACAGGAGCCTTCTCACCGCGGCGGGGCAGGGCGCGGAAGGTGTTCTCGCTGATGGTCATTTTATAGCCGACACCGCCCGCGTCCACAACAGCCATGTTGAGGGCGGCGGTGACCAGCTCGCCTTTGATGTAGTAGTACATAGAATCTCCTTATTGAGGGGAGGAAGGATCGCTTGCAGAGCAGATCGGTTCTTCCATATCCTCTTCAAGAATTTTGATAAAAGATCATAACCGGATAGGGACGCACCGCCCGATAACCATGCGAGGGAACGGGCGGTGCGCCCCTACTGATTTTTGAATGCTTGATACTAATCCTTAATCAAAAGCTTGAAAGCGAATCCGTTCTTGCGTTTTCCAAATAACCCGGTGGGTAGGGAGCCACGGTGCAAGTCAAAATCTCACTGTCAAACAGCACGTCAAAACACAAGGTAGTCTGTTTTTGAAAGCTTAGGAGATTCTTAAGAACTCTTAAAAAGGGTTCTTAAGTCGCGGAAGGCACGCGCTCCTATTCAATGTTTTTATCAAGGATTGGTATTAAAAAGGGTTTTGA
>JAZQXS010000239.1:0-7520 GCA_045633025.1 Eubacteriales bacterium
TTCGTTGAGCTGGAGCAGGTGGAGATCCTGCGGGACGCCCTGTTCGAGCCCTCGGTGGGGATCTGCCGGATTCAAGAGATGGGGAACGATGACTACGCGCTGGATGTTTTCGCGGCGGGTGACTTCCATATATATATACTGGACGAGCAGGGCATGGCGCCCCTTTGGTCGGTTAAGACGCCGCCCTTCTCCATAGAGGGGGAGACCGGCTTCTCGGGGAAGAGCATGATCCTGCACCACCCGGGCTCCTTCTCCGTTCTGCTGGTGTCCGACAGCATTTGCGTGCTCAACGCGGCGGAATACCGCGGTCTGCGGAGCAACCCGGGGATGATCTGGCGGTATCGGATGCGGCTGGAGGATTATTTCCTGCGGCTCATCACCGATTGCGTGCGGGAGTACGAGTTCGGCGACCGCGCGACTCGCTTTTTCGTGGGGCGCTCCCACGGGCGGGACAGCGCCTCGGGCGCTATGATGGTCATGCGGGATGGCGTATCCTATGAGACCTTCCGTCTCCGTTGCCGCAACCGTCTGACGGCGCTGGAGCGGCAGATGGAGCTGCTGTCGGAGGGGTACGACCCCCACGGCTCTCCCGTTCGGGAGTCCCGCGCCGACGCCGAAATGAGGTACCTGCGCGATCTGCTGGATCAGAGCCCGGAGCTTTCCGACCGTCTGGCCAACGCGCTGCGTCTCTGCATCCTGTGGAAATTCAAGCAGGAGGAGGGGACTGCGTTCCCCGCGCCGGCCGAGGAGATCCCCGCTTACCGACGTCTGCCGGTATCCGAGATCCGTCCCCTTTTTGAAAAGCTGGATCGGGAAAACGACTCTGACCGCGCTCGGATCCGGGAAAATCACGATATTCTCAAGGAGAGCCTGGCTGAGCATTGGATCACCCTGCGCCCCGTTCTGCTGGCGGAGGCTCAGCCGTCGGAGGAGCGAAGCGGCTCGGGACAGCGTGATGTCCGCGCTCACGCCGTGAACGACGAGATATACGGAGTGTGCCTGGATATGAACCGCCGCCTGTCCGAGATGCTGGCGCGGCGGCAGGAAACGCTGGATCGGGCGCGGGAGCTGATGGCGCGCAGCCTGGAGGAGGCTGACGCCGAAGGGAAGGATTGGGTCTGCGGCCGCTCCGGCGCGGACAGCGTCCGCGCCTGGCTGTCTCCCCTGCGGGGGGAGCTTCCGGAGCTGTTGCGCTTTATGGATGCGACCTGGGCGGAGGACACCGATCGGTACCGTAGTCTGCTGGCGGCCTACACTGCCGAACGGGAGCGCCTGTTCGAGCGGGATACCTGCGCGGACAGCGGCGGATTCGCGGCGGATTGGCAGGCTTTGCTGGAGGGGCGCGTGCCCGAGGAGCAATGGCTCCGATGGCGGGAGGCGCTGACCGAAAGCCCCGAGACCGCAGGCTTTGGCGGCTTTTTGGATGCTGTCCGCCGTATATCCGAGGGAACCGGGGTACTGCTCGCCCGCATCCGCGCCCGCGCCACCGAGAACCGCGTTGCGCGGGAGATGTCCAACCGCGTCGATCTCCGCTTGGCCGCCTTGCGCGGCTCGGCCTATGAGGATCCCGATTGGGGGGAGGACGTGCTGGCGGTCATGGATACCGCCGCGCGCAACGAATTCCGCGCCACGGTGCGCCGCTGGCAGGAGAGCTGTCGGTATCAGGAGCGGAGGAAACGCGCTTTTGAGACCTATGCGGCTATGTACGAGGCGTACGAGAGGGAAGAGAAGCCGGAGGAGGCGACGGGGGGATTGCCCGCCGCTTCGGGACTCGCTCAGCCGCCGCAACCCTCTGCCAAACGGTAAGATCGTTTTTCAAAATTGTTTGAAAGCTTTCGGAGATGCAAAAGAACCCTTTTTCAAAAGGGTTCTTTTGCGGGCTCGGGGGCGGAGCCCCTGCGCCTTCCCGCTTTCTGACGGCTTTTCGCCGCGAATGAAAAAATAAAAAAACTTTTCAAAACCTATTGACAAACGGCGCAAGGTGTGGTATAATACCCGAGTAAATGAAGCGAGACCGCCCGGTTTCCACCCTGCCGCAAAGCGTGCATGGGTCAATAGCGCTCCACTCGATCCAGTAAGAGAATGAGTGGGTCTCTGTGTGCCGGGGTATCACTTCGGTACGATTTTTATTTTTAGGAGGTGTTTACCTATCGCCGCGAATGCTAAAGAAGCCCAGGCACTCCTGAACGAGGAGATCAACCTCAAGGAGATCCGGGTGATTACTGCCGATGGAGAGCCCCTCGGAATCATGAGTTCCAAGGAAGCCCTCAAGCTGGCCTACGAGAAAGAATTGGATCTGGTCATGATCGCACCCCAGGCCACGCCCCCCGTGTGCAAGATCATGGACTACGGTAAGTTCTGCTTTGAGAAGCAGAAGCGAGAGAAGGAAGCCAAGAAGAAGCAGCAGACCGTTGAGCTCAAGGAAATTCAGCTCTCCTGCCGCATCGATACGCACGACTATGAGACCAAGCTCAATCAGACCAAGAAGTTCTTGGCTGCGGGCAACAAGGTTCGCGTGGTCATGAAGTTCCGCGGCCGCGAGATGAGCCATATGACCATCGGACGCGAGCTTTTGGAAAAATTCCTCGAGGACACCCAGGAGGTCGGCTCCTGCGACAAGAAGCCGGTGCTGGACGGCCGCTTTATGAGCATGGTCATCAGCCCTCTTTCCAATAAGAAGTAAGCATCGTGCGCAGCGGGTAACGCCGCCGACCGATAAACGCGAACCGCTATCGCAACCGCCGTGCGCCGCAGAGGCGCGGGCATCGCTCCCCCGCAAAACGTTCATGAGTCCGCTTCGGCGGCCTATGATAGACGGTCTGTGACCGTCGCGGTCTGTGACCGCCGCGGTATAGCCGCATACGGTGAGCCGTGCGACCCCCATTGCGCGGCCATCAAGTACAATGAAAGAAGGAAATGAAAATGGGAAAGGTTAAGACACACAAGGCATCTGCCAAGAGATTTTCCGTTACCGGAACCGGCAAGGTGAAGATCAATCACTGCCATCATCGCCACAACCTGGGCAAGAAGACCTCCAAGAGAAAGAGACATCTGCGTACCGCCAGCATCCTGAATGACGCTATGACGGCGAACATCAGAGCTCTGATCCAGAAGTAATCGACACCGCGAGCATCGAATAGAGAATTAGGAGGAAAGAAAAATGGCAAGAGTTAAGGGCGCAATGATGACGCGCAAGAGAAGAAATAAGGTTCTGAAGGCTGCTAAGGGTTACTGGGGCAGCAAGTCCAAGCACTTCAAGATGGCTAAGGAAGCCGTCATGAAGAGCGGCAACTACGCATTCGCCGGCCGTCGCATGAAGAAGCGCGACTTCCGCCGTCTGTGGATCACCCGTATCTCCGCCGGCTGCAAGGCAAACGGTATGAACTACTCGACCTTCATGAACGGTCTGAAGAAGGCAGGCGTTACCCTGAACCGCAAGATGCTGTCTGAGATCGCAATTTCTGACAAGGAGGCCTTCACCGCTCTCTGCGAGCAGGCTAAGGCTGCCCTGTAATGTCACATAAAAACCCGATGGACACCGCGCCATTCGGGTTTTTATCATTGAATAAGGATTTTCGGCTCGGATCAAAAACCGCGAAATGGCTCGGCTTTTCAGGGGATTTCGGAGGATTTGGCAGGGCGAAATGCCGAAACTACTCCTCAATCAACGTTTTGAAAGCGAGCCCGTGGTGCGAGCCAAAATCTCTCTGTCAAACAGTAAGTCAACACGCAAAATAGCATGTATTTGAAAGTTTAGGGGATTCTTAAGGACCCCGCAAATTTCGCCGCAGGCGAATTTGCCCCGAGCAACGCGAGGAGATTTTCAAAAGACCCTGACAGGCGTGCCTGTCGGACGCCAGGAGGCACGCACTCCTATTCAATGTTTTTATCAAGGATTGGTATGAAACGAGGTGTTTCTATGACCGCTACGACCGAACGTATCCGCTTTGACGGGGAGCTGATCACCTCCCGCCAGAATCGCCGTATCGTTGAGCTTATGAAGCTGGACGACCGCCGCGCCCGCGAGCATACCCGCCGTTTCCGCTTCGACGGGGTCAAGCTCTTGTGCGAGGCTCTCCACCGCGGGGTGGAGCCGGACAGCGTGTTCCTGCGCGCCGGGACGGCGGCTAAGGTGGAGGCGCGCATGGCGGAGCTGTACGGCATCTCCCTCCGACAGGTCGGTTGTCCTGTCTTTGGGGTGGAGGACAGCCTTTTCGAAAAAATTTCGCAAGAAAATGCCCCCGAAGGGGTGATAACTGTGGCAAAATATATTGACAAATGCCACAGGAATATGATAATATATTATAATGATGGATTTTCCGACGGCGGGAGCTGCTCCCGCGCGCCGCTCCTCCTTCTGGAGTCGGTGCGCGACCCTCTCAACGTGGGCGCCATCATCCGAAGCGCCGCCGCGCTGGGGATCGGCCAGCTCATCTTGAGCGCCGATTGCGCCGACATCTACCACCCCCGCGCCGTCCGCGCCGCCATGGGGCCGCTGTTCTCCATGCCCATAACCCGGGTGGAGGATCTGGCGGGCACCGTCACCGCCCTGCGGGAGGGAGGATGCGCTGTGTACGCCGCCGCGCTGGATGATGCCGCCCTCCGTCTGGGCTCTCCCGAATGGAATGAGGAAATGACCGCCGCTATGCGGGGGGGCGCCGTGGGCGCTGTGATCGGAAACGAAGGCCACGGCCTGTCCGAGGCGGTCATGGCCGCCTGCACCCGCAGTGTCTACATCCCCATGGAGGCGGATACCGAATCCCTCAACGCCGGGGTGGCCGCCGCCCTCATCATGTGGGAGCTTCGGAAATAAATGTGGGAAACGATGGAGGAGGCTTAGCCCCCTCGCCCCGATGTCATTTAGTTAAGCCTCCCCTTTTGGGGGAGGTGTCCTCCTCGCACGCTCGGTGCGAAGCGTGACGGAGAGGGAAAACTGAAGGCATTTTCCCCTCTCACCCGCCTGCGGCGGGAGCTCTCCCAGAGGGAGAGCCTATTAACTGAATGACATTGCCCTCGCCCTCTCTTCCACTTACCTCGCAGAAAGGAGTCTCCTATGAAGGATCGCTTGTTTGAAATCTGGTTTTCCCTGCGATGCGGGATCGCCAACAAGGAGTTTCAGCCGGTGCTGGAAGCCTTTGGAACGCCGTACGAGCTGTTTGGCGCGGACGAGGCCGAGCTGGAGGCTCTGCCCTGCTCCCGAGCCCTTAAGGATCGCTTGGCGGATAAGGCTCTGGGGGAGGCCGCCCGCATTCTGGAATACTGCGAGGCTCACGACGTGGAGATCCTGTTCTGGCAGGATGACACCTACCCCGCCAGCCTGCGCTCCCTCTCCGATCCGCCCGTTCTGCTCTACTGCAAGGGGCATCTGCCCGCCCTCTCCCACGCCCTGTGCATCAGCGTGGTGGGGACACGCAGTATGAGCGAATACGGCAAGCGGATGGCGTATAAAATAGGCTATGAGCTGGGCGCCGCAGGGGCGGTCGTGGTGTCGGGGATGGCGCTGGGCAATGACAGCGTGGCGGCCGCCGGCGCCATTTCGGCGGGCGGACATACCGTGGCGGTGCTGGGCTGTGGCATCGATATCGTCTACCCCAGAGAGCATGAGCAGCTCTTCAAGGAGATTTTGCGCCGCGGCGCGGCGGTAACCGAGTTCCCGCCGACCACGCCGCCCATAGGACGGAATTTTCCCATCCGCAACCGCATCATAAGCGGCCTCTCCCAAGGCACCGTGGTGGTGGAGGGCGACCTTCGCTCGGGCGCGATGATCACCGCCCGCACCGCGATCCTCCAGGGGCGGGACATCTACGCTTTCCCCGGAAACGTGGGGGAGACCAACTCCGCCGGTACCAATCAGCTCATCAGCGACGGCGCGTCCATTATCCTCTCCGCCCGCGACGTGCTGGAGAATTATCGGTTCCTCTACCGCGACGCTCTGCGCATGGATCGCTTGCGCGCGGCTGAGGCGCGCTCCGACACCGACGAGGATTTCCTCCTCCGCTTGGGCGTCAGCGCGAGAACGACCCCTGTACAGGCATCCGAGCCTCCGCGGCCTACCGAGATGGGGCAGACCTCTGCTCCGCAGGCGGGTACCCCTCCCCGCGAGGGGCGAGGGAGAGCGCAGACCGCGCAAGCCGAGTCCCGCGCGCCCAAGCCTCCGAGGAAGACCGTGCCCGATACGCGGTCGGCACCCGCATCCGCACCGCCCGCTCCGTCGCCCCACGGCGATGCCTCCGGGCGGATCCTGCAACGGCTGACCGACGTACAGCGCCGTGTGTTTGAGGCGCTTCCGCTGGATCACGCCGTTCCCCTGGATCACATCACCCGCGAGGGATTTACCGCGGGGGAGGTCATGGCCGCCATGACCGTTCTGGAGATCCATGGGCTCACCGTCACCCTGCCCGGCGGGCTGTACGCGAGAAAGTAAGGGCGCGGTACCGCTCATGCATCCGTTATAAAGCTGTCTATCCGATCGTGCGCGACAGCCCCCCTTTGCGCGCTTGCCGCCGCTCGGTCATGAAATATATATCTATATCACCATTACCCAACATTACCCAACATCGAAAGGAATCAAGCTCCTATGGCAAAGACGAATCTGGTCATTGTGGAGTCGCCCTCCAAGGCGAGCACCATCAAGGGCTACCTCGGCTCAAACTATAAGGTCATCGCTTCGGTGGGTCACGTCCGCGACCTGCCCAAGAGCACCCTGGGCGTGGATATCGAGAACAATTTCGCCGCCCACTATATCAACATCCGCGGAAAAGGCGATATCATCAAGGAAATCAAAAAGGAAGCCAAAACAGCGGGGAAGGTCTTCCTCGCAACCGACCCTGACCGCGAGGGTGAGGCCATCTCCTGGCACTTGGCTACGGCTCTGGGTATCCCCGTGGAGCAGATCCAGCGCGTGACCTTCAACGAGATCACCAAGTCGGTGGTCAAGACCGCCATCAAGCAGCCCCGTCCCATCGACATGAACCTGGTTAACGCCCAGCAGACCCGCCGTATCCTGGATCGCATCGTGGGCTACAAGCTCTCCCCCTTCCTGTGGAAGACGGTGCGGAGCGGTCTGTCCGCCGGCCGTGTGCAATCCGTGGCTACCAAGATCCTTGTGGATCGCGAAAACGAGATCCGCGCCTTCAAGCCCGAGGAGTACTGGACCATCGACGCCACCCTGCTGGCGCCCGAGGGGAAGCCCTTTACCGCCCGCTTCTACGGCAACCGCAAGGGGAAGCTCCGCCTGACGAACGAGGACGCCGCCATGCAGGTGGTGCGCGCCGTGGAGGGCAAGCCCTTCACCGTGGACTCCATCAAGCGCTCCACCCGCAAGAAGAACCCCGCCCCTCCCTTCACCACCTCCACCATGCAGCAGGAGGCCTCCCGTAAGCTGAATTTCCAGTCCCAGCGCGTCATGCGCGTGGCGCAGGAGCTCTACGAGGGTGTGAATCTGGGTACTGAGTTCGGCGGTGTGCAGGGTTTGATCACCTACATGCGTACCGACTCCCTCCGTATCTCCGCCGACGCGC
>JAZQXS010000240.1:0-16760 GCA_045633025.1 Eubacteriales bacterium
AGAATCTCCGCGTTGTGGCGGATGCTTGCCGCAACACGGGACGCTCTATGTGGATCGTGCTTCAAGTCAATTCCGTGGATCCTCAGTATTGGATCACCGGGAACAATCTGCGCTTCCAAGCCTATACGTCCATGGCGTTCGGCGCGGAGAACATCATCTGGGGCTGCTACACCGCCGGCTGGTGGAATAACCAGGTGTTGGACGGCGAGGGAAACAAGACTCCGCAGTACGATAAGCTCAAGAAGATCAATGCTGAGCTCCACACCATTGGCGAGGAGTACATGAAGTACCGCCGCGTCTCCACCCACTTCGTGGGCTTTAACGGCCATGGCGATATGGTGGCGGTTCAACAAGAGCCCGTGGAATCCCTGTCGACCGGCGTGTTCTTTGACGTACAGGCAGACAACGGTGCCCCCTTGGTCGTTGGAGAGATGGTGAACCGCAACCGCGACGGTTCGGTTGCGCTCATGATCTGCGCGGCCGATGACCCGTATGAGAAGGAGCCCAAGGATTACAGGATCACCTTCCGCGCGCCGAACCGCCGTATTCGCGCGCTGGGCGGAAATGGGTACAGAGCGGTTACGGATCTGGGTGACGGCTTGTACTCGGTGGATATCAAGTCCAATGAGGGTGTGCTGATCACGGCAAGATAATTCAGGCACTTCATGAAAAAGGCGTATGCACCCTATGCGGAGCATACGCTTTTTCCTTATGTATCGGTACCTTGGGTCAGATTCTGCACCAGTCTTACAGCGCCCTCGGTGAGGTAGGCGACGTTCCCTTCCTCGTAGACTACGTCATTCTTGGTGTGGATGCGGTTCATGTAGAGAATACCGGATCGGCTTCGTTTCAAGGCGGCTACCCCTACCCCGCGGGTGAAATTCGCTTGATCGGAAGGGTAAAAGACATGCTTGGAGGCTACCTCCGTACGGAGGGCGGCGGTTTCCGGGAAGGCGGATCGGATGGCGGGCATATAGGATTTCGCACCCGATCGAACGGCAAACAGGATGGTATCTCCGTCCGAGACGCAATCGAAGTTCATAAGAAGAGTGTTTTTCATGATCTGCTTGTGTTTGTTTGCGAAGCCCGCTGAGCCGAACAGTCCCAGCTCTTCCAAGTCGAAGAAAATAAACGCGGCCTCGCCGCGCAGTTCCGCGGGAAGAGCGTGCATGATGTCCAGGAGGGTAGTCACGCCCGAGGTGTTGTCGTTGGCGGTATGGCGATTGGCGGGGCCGGCCATCATGAGCCACAGCTCGATCACCAAAAGAACGAGCCAGCCATAGTACAGGATCATACCCAAAGCGGCATCCGATATGGCGGTACAGGCTGTGAGCAGGACTCCGATTCCCGTCATGAGCAGGAACGGAAGCCCCATGAGCAGGACGGTCAAAGCAAGCTGGTAGAGCAGGTAAATGCCGATGGACTTGGGGGTAATGAAATTGGGAAAGGGTAGACGCGCGCAGGTGTCATAGTGGGCGGTGTAGATGACCTTGGCTTTTTCGGGATCGCCGACCACGATATTCCGCGCCCCGAAGTAGCCCTTTTCTGTGTGGGATTCGTAGCCCTCGGCGGCGGCAGTGGCTCGGACGTAGTCGATGAAGGCGGTTTTCTGCTTTTTGGATTTGCGGATCTCGTGCTTTTCAAAGATGATTTTGGTCGTTTCGGTCATGGTGCGTTCTCCTTACAGGGTGTTTCTACCATCATAGCACATCGGGGGAATTTTGTCAATAGATGCGGAAAAACATCGCAAAAATACTTGGACAAAAGAAGGCTTTGCGGTTGACAAGGGGGGCAAGATGTGGTACAATAGGACGGTATGATCGGTGTTGGAGGTGAAATATGAGCGTTCATTTGAATTGCGAAGCAGGGCGAGCTTTGGCGTATGCCCGCGTATACGTGGAGATCACCAATATCTGTAACCGCGCCTGCTCCTTTTGTCCCGGAACGTTGCGTCCCCTCCGCCGTATGAGCCCGGAGGAGTTCGACGCCGTGACCGATAGGCTGGTCGGTGTGACCGAGTATTTGTACTACCACGTCATGGGCGAGCCCTTGACCCACCCGGATCTGCCTGATTTTATTCGCGTAGCCAAAGGAAAGGGCTTCAGATCCGCCATTACCACGAACGGAACTCTGCTTCCCACTCGCGGTAAAGCCTTGGTGGAGGCCGGTGTCTATAAGGTCAATATTTCGGTTCACAGCTTTGAGGACGGAGAGGATTCGGATGCGCACGGAGCGTATTTGGATGGCATTTTGGATTTTGCTGACTATGCTTCGAAAAACGGAGTGCTGACCGTTCTGCGTCTGTGGAATCTGGACGGGCGCGGACAGGCCTTGGGAGGAAATAATCAGCGAACCCTGGACTATCTTCGCGCTCGATTCCCCGACGGGGGAGATACTCCCTGGAAATTTTCCAATCGCGGGGCTCGGTTGCGGGATAAGCTTCATTTGGAGTACGGCGACCGCTTCGAGTGGCCGGATATGGAGGCGGAGGATCGCGGAGACCGGGTTTTCTGCTATGGCTTGAAGGATCATTTCGCCATTCTTTGCGACGGACGGGTGGTTCCCTGCTGTCTTGACCGCGAGGGGGCTGTTACCTTGGGCAATATATGGGAGTCCTCCGTCGAGTCCATCCTGGCTTCTCCCCGCGCGGCCGCTATGCGGGAGGGATTTCGCAAACGGTGCGCCACCGAGGAGCTTTGCCGAAGATGCGGCTACGCCCGCCGATTTTGAAAAATATGGAATAGAATGGAGCTTCGTATGAATCATCGTAAAACCAAGGAATTTCTGGGAGCCTGGGGCGCGGCCTTCCTGCTGGGATCGGCGGCTTCCTTTTTGGGGGGGCGGTTGGCCAAAATATTCCCCTCCTTTGATGCGCTTCCCTTGTTTCTTCTCTTGACGGGAGCGTTTGTGCTTGCCTGCGCGGCGAATCGGATGGCGGCCAAGGCATTTGCACGCCATCATTTCGGGATGCCCCCCGAGGAGCGTCGGGCTCTAACGGAGACCTTTGAACAGGACTGTCGGAGGGATCCGCAGGCGGCGCTTCGCCGCTTTACGGGTATGGAATCAACACCCATATTGATGCTGGTCATCTATTTCCTGTTGACCCTGTCCATGATCGTGACAGGGACGTTTAGCGCCTTTTTTGAAGGCGTCCATGCCCCGTTCGCCTCCGCCCGCTTCGCCGCAATGCCGGTGAGCTATTTGTTCGGGATTTTTCTTCTCTATATGCCCCTGCGTCGCCTCTTTGCGCTGATCCCCCAGGCGCTAAACCAAGATGCGCTTGTCTCCGCGCAAAAGCTGTCCGTTCTGCATACCCTTGCCAAGAGGGCGGCGGATACGGTGGGACTTGCGGGGAATATTCGCTTGGAGATCACACGCGAATGCGATTGCGACGTGAATCGGATCCGCCGTACCTACGTGGTATTCCTGGGTACGCGGCTGCTGAGCGTTGCGCAAGAGGAGGAGTTGTTTCAATGCCTGCTTATGGCCTTTGAAAAATTTGCCTGTCCGCGGCTGAATCGGCAGATCCTCCGACGCTACCGCTTGGGTATGCTGGGAGCGGCGGACGTGCGGCGGGAGACCTTCGCATTCGATCTGTTCTTTTCCTATGCGGATGCGTATATGGAATGGGAGTATGATTTCTACCTGCGGGCGGTGCGGAGATACATGGAGCAACGCGCCTATGATCGCGTGCGAAAGGACGGAAATACCCGCGCGGCGGTTCATGCTTTGGCCAAGAAGGCTATGTGGAATTACTTTGTATTCGAATACGTGCACTTCAACTCTACACCGTTTTATAAGGATCCTACCCCGCCGACGCATTTGGAGGAGCAGATCTGCCGTGAGTTCTGCGAGGCCTGCGGAAAGCGAAGTCTGGCGTGGTTGGATATGCTGGAGCGCGAGCTACGCCGCCCCGGAGATGATATCCCGCTGTTCCGCGAGGAGAGAGCGCTGTTGGATCCCGAAGGAGAGACGCCGGATATCCACTGCCGGACATGGTCAGATTCGGACTATGGGAATGACGTTTTGAATGCGATCCGCGACGAGGTAGACAGCCGTATCTCGGTAGAGATCGCGCGTACCTATGAGAAGGAGCGGGCGCGGGAGTACCTCGAGCCTCTGCGCGCGGTTGAGGAGTATGAAGCGCATCCCGACGTCTATTCTACCCCCGAGCTGTCCCCCATCATCAATGCCTACCGCGAGCTGGGACGCTTTGAGAAGGCCGAGGCGCTGTGCGATTCTATCCTGGAGCGAGAAACCAATCCCTTTGCCATGGCGCACGCCATCTATTTTAAGGGCATGTGTATGCTCCACCGCTATGATACCGAGGGTATCGACCACATCTACCGCGCCATTGATCTGAATAAGAACTATATGAAGGACGGTTTTGAACTGGTAGAGGAGTATTGCCTGCGTTGCGGTCTTTCCAATGAATACGAGGCATTTTCGCGTCGGGCGGATATTCAGGTCTCGGCTCACGCGTACAACCAGGAGGGGGCGGGCTATTTGGTCGCTACGGATTATCTGGAGCCCGAATCCGCGTTGGGAGATATGCTTCCCGATATCCTGGCCTATATGGAACAGGTTTCCGACGGATGCATCCGTCAGGTCTATCTGGTTCGCAAGGTGGTGTCCGAGGATTTCTTTACCAGCGCCTTCGTCGTGAATTTCGAGTACGGCATATCCGAGGAGCAGATGCGGAAGACCTACGTGGCGATATTCAATTATCTGGATGCGTATCCCGTGGATTGGCAATTCTCCCTGTTCATCTATGACCGCGAAACGGAGCGAGCCGTAAGGCGGGTGGAGGGTTCCCTTGTTTGGGAGAAAAAGTGAAACAGTACTCTGTGGGGGCGTTGCCTCAATGCAAAACGCATTGAATATGCCCTCACACTAATTTACGAATAAAACCTTGAATAGAGAGCGTGCCTCCTGGCGTCCGACAGGCAAGCCTGTCAGGGACTTTTGAAAAAGTCCCTTAAGGATTCCCAAAACTTTCAATGCGTGTTTATTGTATGTATATACTCGCTGTTTGACGGACGAATATGGGCATTCACCGTGGGACCCTACCCACTGGGTTATTTGGGGAGCGAATGTTCATTCAAGGTTTTGATTGAAAATTAGTATCACTCCCTTTTTTAGTTCCCCAAAACGGCAAAAATTTTGATATTATTCGCGTAATATGCTTGATTTATTCACGGAAATATGATACAATATATAGAATACAAATTGAATCGGAGGTTCATAGATCAACATGACTGATCGCGTTTCAAAAGAAAATTATTATCTGGATATTGCTCAAACCGTGGCCGAACGGTGCACCTGCCTGCGCAAGCGGTACGGAGCTATTATTGTCAAGAACGATGTGATCCTGTCCACCGGCTATAACGGCGCGCCCCGCGGACGGAAGAACTGCATTGACATAGCTTACTGTATGAGAGATAAGCTGAATATTCCCCGCGGTGAGCGCTACGAGATGTGTCGCTCGGTTCACTCGGAGGCCAATGCCATCATCAATGCTTCACGCGAGCAAATGCTTGGCTCTACGCTGTACATGGTATGCACAGACCCCGCAGACGGAAGCTTGATCGCGGGCACCAACAATTGTATGATGTGCAAGCGTATGATTATCAACGCGGGTATAGAGCGGGTCATCATAAGGGATACCCCCACCGAATATCGGATCATCAACGTACAGGATTGGCTCGAAAATGACGATTCCCTGTCCGGCGTATTTGGCTATTGAGCCGCAAGGAGGTTATTATGAAATCGATTTTGAAAAAAACTCTGCTGGTTGGGCTTGCATCCCTGTTCTGCGCCCTCTCCCTCGCTTCCTGCGGCGGCGTTCACATCAAGCCCGGAGATAAGGGGCTCTACGACAAGAAAAACGATGTCTCCTATTACCACGTATCCCCGGTATACGAGGCCAAGTCCCTGCTGAAGGAGTACGGCAAGCTGACCGTGACGGATGAGCTGTCCTACAAGCTGTTCACCATCCCCGGCGCCGAGCCCACCGAGATGCTGTCCACAGAGGACTACAATATCGTGTGCGCGACCAGCCTGGATATGCCTACGCTGATGGAAATGATGCCCACCGCCCTTCTGATCTGCTCGGACTTCAACGCGCTCAAGCGTCTGGAGGATCCGGCCAAGGTGGCGGCTCTGGCGAACACCTACACCGAGGGCGAGTCCATCGCCTATCCCGGCACCACACCCCTGCGGAGCTATAAGATTCGCTTTGAGTCCGTGGCGTACCCCGGATTTTACTACACGCTGACGTACGTGGAGTATGCGGAGGATCTGGTGGTCGAGGATAAAAACTACGGAAAATATTTCCTGTACGACGGATCTGCGCGTCGCTTCGTTTCCATCGGAGCGGAGATTCACGATGCGCTGGGGGTTGCGTAAGCGCTTGGCATATTGAGGCATACTGAAACGTACAGAAAGGACTTTGACATGACCGATATCATCCGGAATACCGCTGACGAAAAGAAACCGAAGGCGCCCAAGCATCATCCTGTTCGGATGCAGAAGCTCCCCGCCCATCTGGAGGGCGCGGCTGAGCTGGAGAAGCTCTGCTTCTCCAATCCTTGGAGCGCCAAAAGCATGGAATTGCTGACCAACGACGGGATTGGCGTGGGCTATCTCTGTACTGCCCCTGCCGCACCCAACGCCGAGCCTGTGGTGACCGCTTACGGCGGTATGCTCATTACGGTGGACGAGGGACAGATCACCAATATCGCCGTTCATCCCGACCATCGCCGCAAGGGCTTGGGCGCCGCGATCCTTCATTCCCTGCTCCGCCATGCCAAGGACGCCAAGCTGGAATCCGTTTCTCTGGAGGTGCGCGTATCCAACACCGCCGCCATTCATATGTATGAGAAGGCCGGGTTTGTGGAAATGGGGCGCCGCAAGGGGTTCTACCAGAAGCCTACCGAGGATGCCTTGGTGATGGTTTGCAAGATCAAATGATAAGAGAATAAAAAACCCGTCTATCGTGATGATAGGCGGGTTTTTTGGTGTTTAACGCTTAACGCTTAACGCTTAACGCTTAACGCTTATCGTTCCTCTCGGTAGTAATTGACACCGAGACCGGCGGGGGGCTGATTCTCCCGCTTGTTGCGGATACTGGTGATGGTCAGTACGATGACAGTAACCAGATAGGGGAGCATTTTGAGGATCTGGGTAAAGCTCATGGGCAGACCCAACTGCTGGAAGGCGGGAATGGAGGGGATATACGAGCCGGCCAGATAGAGGGCGCCGAACAGAGCGGAGCCTGCAATGCTCAAATGGGGCTTCCACAGGGCGAAGATGACCAGCGCGATGGAGAGCCAGCCCAGCGTCTCGATGCTCTTGTAGGCCTCGGGAGAGCCTGCGTAGTCCATGATATAGAACAGGCCGCCCAAGCCGGCAATGCCGCTGCCGATGATGGTCACGCCGTACTTGTAGGCCGTGACGTTGATACCCACGGCATCGGCGGTGGCGGGATTCTCACCTACGGCGCGCAGATGAAGTCCGACCTTGGTTTTCGTCAGCACATACGAGGCGACCAGCGCGATGATGATGGCCAGGAAGACCATGATACCGCAATACTGCCAGGAGGTGCTGGGGAGCAGAACCGAGAAGGGGAATCGGAAGGCGGGGAGCGCCTTGAGGTACATATGCCCCTTCAAACCAGCCATGATGTAGCGCATGACGCCGACACCGAAAATGGTCATGGTCAGACCGGTGACGTTTTGGTTGGCCTTGAAGGTAACGGTAAGGACGCTGTACAAAAGACCCATCAGTCCGGCCGCCAGGAAGGAGGCCAGAATGCCCAATACAACGATGAGGAAACCGGGGACGTTCCCTGCCAGCACCAGGTTATGCACCATGGCACAGCCGCCGGCGGCGCCTACGCACATGATACCGGGAATACCCAGATTGAGGTGACCGACCTTCTCGGTCAGGATCTCACCCGTGGAGCCGTAGAGGAAGGTCATGCCCAAAGGAATGGCGTTCAGCAAAAAATCCAATACGTAGTTCATGCCCGATCCTCCTTTTGAGACGCGCGGAATACGATCTTGTAATTGATGAAAAATTCACAGCCGATGATGAAAAACAGAATGACGCCCGTAATGATACTGGGGAATGCGTCGCTCATGTCAAAATCCTGCGCGACCTGGGCAGCGCCTTGATCCAGAAAAATGAGCAGGAAGGAGGTTAGGATCATAACGATGGGGTTGAATTTGGCCAGCCAGGAAACCATGATGGCGGTAAAGCCCTGGCCGCCTGCGGATTCGGTGGTGATGGTTCTGTCCAAGCCGCCCACAATGAGGAAGCCGGCCAAGCCGCAGATGGCGCCCGAAACCAGCATGGTGCGGAGGATGACCTTGGGAACACTGAGACCAATATAGCGCGCGGTGTTCTCGCTTTCGCCGACCACCGAGATCTCGTAGCCATGCTTGGTATAGTTGAGGTAAATATACATGGCTATGGTCAGAACGGCGACCACAATGATAATAAGCAGGTATTCATTCCCGAAGAGTACGGGCAGAACGCCGTGATCCTCCATACGTCCGAGGGTACTGGAGCCGTCCGGCGTCCAGGTCAGGAGGAAGAAGGCCACCAGATACGTGGCGACGTAGTTCATCATGAGCGTGAACAGCGTTTCGTTTGTGTTCCACTTGGCCTTAAAGATCGCGGGGATCAATCCCCACAGCGCGCCGAACAGAACGGCGGTCAGCAGCATACAGATGATAAGCAGCCAATCCGGCACCCGTCCGCCGAGGTAGAAGAGGCAGGCGGTGGTGGCCAGACAGCCCAACAAGACCTGACCCTCCGCGCCGATGTTCCAGAATTTCATACGGAAGGCGGGGGTAACAGCCAAGGAGATACAGAGCAGCACAGCCATGTCCTTGATGAGCTTCCAGATCTTTCGGCTGGTTCCGAAGGAGCCGCGGAACATGGAGGAGTACATATCCAGGGGATTTTTGCCCACCAAAAGGAAGGTAATGATACCGCAGACCAGGAAGGCGGCCAAAATGGCGATCAAGCGGATGAGCCAGGATTTCCATAGAGGAATAGCGGGGCGTTTGATGATATGGAACAGGGGCTCCCGAGTATGCGTCGGACTGTTGGCAGAGATTTGTTTAGCCATGGACGGTATCCTCCTTTTCGGTGGTTTGAATCGCGGGGATACTACCCGTCATGAGCAGACCCAATTCTTCCTTGGTGGCGGTACGGCCGTCAACAATACCCGTGATGCGTCCCGAATTGATGACCATAATGCGGTCGCAAAGCTCCACCAGTACGTCCAGATCCTCGCCTACGAAGATAATGGAGGTGCCGGCTTCCTTCTGCGCGTTGAGTAGATTGTAGATGGCGTAAGAGGAGTTGATATCCAGACCGCGGACGGGATACGCAACCATCAGCACAGAGGGAGAGGCGGCGATCTCGCGGCCGACCAGTACCTTTTGGACGTTACCGCCGGACAGGCGGCGAACCGGTGTTGTCACGCCGGGAGTAACGACCTCCAGACTTTCAACGATCTTTTCAGCCAGATCGCGGGGGCGTTTGCGGTCTACAAATACCGAGTGCCCCTTGCGGTAGCTACGGAGCATCATGTTGTCCACAATGTCCATGTTGCCAACCAGACCCATGCCCAGACGATCCTCAGGCACAAAGGAAAGGCGGACGCCCATGTCCCGAATTTGCAGGGGCGTTTTGTCCCGCAGATTGACACTCTCTCCGGTCTTGGGGGAGATATACGTGATAGCGCCCGTATCCAGATGCTGAAGACCGGCAATCGCTTCCAGAAGCTCGCGCTGACCGGAGCCCGCAATACCGGCGATTCCCAGGATCTCGCCGCTTCTGGCGGTAAAGGAAACGTCGTCAAGCAGCGTAACGCCTTCCGATGTGGCGCAGCTTGCGTGGGAAACGATCAGACGGTCAACAGAATTTGCGGTCTCCGAGCGGGCAATGTTCAAGTCGATCTTCTTGCCCACCATCATTTCTGTGAGCATATTCTCGTTGGCCTCGGCGGTGTTCACGGTTCCGATGTGCTCGCCGCGGCGGAGGACAGCCACGCGGTCGGTCAGCGCCAGCACCTCGTGGAGCTTGTGGGTAATGATGATGACGGATTTCCCGTCATCCCGCATACGCCGCAGAATATCGAACAGAACCTCGGTTTCCTGGGGCGTGAGTACGGCGGTAGGCTCGTCCAGAATGAGAATGTCGGCGTTGCGGTAGAGTACCTTGATGATCTCCACCGTCTGCTTTTCAGATACCGACATTTCGTAGATCTTTTTATGGGGATCCATGTGGAAGCCGTAGCGCTCGGTGATCTCGCGGACGCGGGCTTCGGCCTCAGCGCGGGAATACCCCGCCTTATCCTTGACACCGAGGATGATGTTTTCGGTTGCGGTAAAAATGTCGACCAGCTTGAAATGCTGGTGGATCATACCGATCCGATAGCGGAATGCATCCTTGGGCGATGCGATGACCACTTCTTCCCCATCCACGAACACATGGCCTTCATCGGGAAAATAAATGCCCGAGATCATGTTCATAAGGGTAGTCTTTCCGCAACCATTCTCTCCGAGAATGGCCAGAATTTCGCCGTGATACACTTCAAGGGAGACGTCATGATTGGCGATCACGCTTCCAAAGCGTGTGGAAATGTTCTTCATTTCCAGAGCAATAGGTCTGTTCACGCGGTACCTCCGTTTTATAGTGGATTATTCCGATTTCAGGATGCTTCGTTCGGGAAACGCCGCGCGAGCTTGGCCGTGCGGTTGGGAAGCCTTCCTTGGATCTCTTCAAAAACTTTCAAAAGATATGATTGGCGTGTACGAATCATATCTTTTGAAGGCCTTTGAGATCGGAGGATGCAAATATGCGAAAATCAGAAATGTGGCGGAGTACAGAGACTCCGCCAAATTTCTGACAGCGGTATAATATAAGCTGCAGCTTCGACGTTAGGAGCCGAAATTGGTGTTCAGCAGATTGATACCGTCGATCTGAATATCGAAGTAAGGAGCGGAACGGTGCTTGGACTCGAAGAACACGCCGTTCTCGATGGCCTCGGTATCCTTGGCGTATGCGGCGTCGGTGTCCACATCAGCCATATAGGAGGTCAGAGTCTCGCCGGCCACAGTGAAGTTTGCGGCGTCGAATACGTTACGGGTGCCGTTCTTCAGCTCCTCACGGATTCTCGCGATCTCCTCGGCGGTGCCGGGAGCGGCCACGGCGGTGTTGATGTCGGTCAGAACCACAGAGCCGGTGGCGATGGAACCGGTCCAGTCGGTTGCGATGGTCTCACCCTTGATTCTCTGCTCGCAGATATACTGGAAGTAGGGAGCCCAGTTGATACGGGAGGACACGATAAAGGTGTTGGGGCAATGCTCCAGAGTAGAGCCGTTGTAAGAAACGTTGGGGATATTCTTATCCTCGCAAGCGGAGGGCGCGCCCATGGAGTCGGCGTGCTGGGAGATCAGCACACAACCGCCGTTGATGAGAGCGTTTGCGGTGCTGCGCTCGGCGTTCTCGTCGTACCAGCTACCGGTGAACTGAACGTCCATGGTAACGGTGGGGCAGACGGACTTAGCGCCCAGGTAGAAGGAGGTGTAACCGGAGATAACCTCAGCGTAGGTGAATGCACCGACATAGCCCATCTTGGCCTCATCTGCGGTGATGGCGCCGTCGTTGATCATCTGGTTGAGCTTAAGACCTGCGGCAACACCGGCCAGGTAACGACCCTCATAGATGGAAGCGAAGGCGTTGTGGAAGTTGGGGAGCTTCTCGGTGTGAGCCATGGTACCGGTAGCGTGGCAGAACTGCACGCTCTTGAACTCCTTGGCTGCCTTGAGCAGATGGGACTCGTGGCCGAAGCTGTTCGCGAAGATCACGTTACAGCCCTCGTCCACCAGGTCGCGAGCCGCCTCATAGCAGTCGTTGGACTCGGGGATGTTGCGCTTGATGATGACCTGAGTATCAGCCAGGCCGAGAGCCTTCTGGGCTTCTCTGACACCGTTGATAAAGTTGAGGTCGTAGGTGGAATCCTCGTCGTGGAGGCAGATCACACCCAGCTTGAATTCCGACGCTTCGATGGGATCATTCGAGTATTCGTCGGTGCCGTTGGAGGTGTCGCAGGCAGAGAACAGAACCGTACAGGTCAGGATCATGACTGCAACAAGAGCGAGAGATAAGAGCTTCTTCATTTCGTTTCTCCTTGGTTTTTTTGTATTTATGTAAAGCCGATCGGCTTAACATCTAAACTGTCAAAAAACGACAAAGAATATTGTAGCACGAAATGATATTTTTTTCAAGCGTAAATTGTCACAATATGTTCACAAAACAATCGTTTTAATTATGAGATATGCCCAACTTGGAAAAACGGCCAAGCAAAGGCGATCAATCGCAAAATTCGATCCCGTTTTCCACGCTCATGGATTTGATCTTGGCCAGGGATTCGACGCGCACTCCGCGGCCGCGAATCTCTTCGCCGCCTCTCTGGTAGGTCTTTTCCACGAAAACACCGGCGCCCACAATGGTCGCTCCGGCCTGCTCACAGAGGTCGATGAGGCCGTGAAGAGCCTGTCCGCGCGCAAGGAAGTCGTCAATCAGCAGAACGCGGTCGTTTGGCCCCAACATGGGCTTGGGAATGACGGCGGTGTGGTCGGTACCGTGGGTGAAGGAATGAACGCTGGAGGAGTAGACCTCGCCTGTCATATTGGCGCTCTTGGATTTTTTGGCGAAAACAACGGGCACGTCAAAGGGGACGGCGCACAGGCAGGCGAGTCCGATACCCGAGGCCTCGATGGTCAGAATTTTGTTGATGCCGGCGTCTTTATAGAGACGGTAAAATTCCTTGGCCAGCTCGCTGATAAAGCAGACGTCGATCTGCTGGTTGAGGAACATGCCGACCTTCAGCACGTCGCCGTCCTCGATAATACCGTCCTTGCGAATGCGATCTTCCATAAGTTTCATAGTGCTTCCTTGCCTTTCATACGGATTCCGTGTATTTGTATAATTAGGATGTGTTCCATCATGAGGATTCTAATGATCAATCCAACTCGATTTCCAGCGCAGATACGCCCGCCGCGGGCAATACAAAAATATTCCCTTCCGCTTCGGTTTCCTTCGGCTGAAATACGTCTGTATTTTGATAGGTGATCTCGGTCATGGCGTCTTCCGCGATCGTAAATGCTCTGATCTTCCGGATCTTTCTTCCTTCAAAGCATATTTCCAGTTCTTTATCCGTCAGACGGTCGGTATTGACTGCGTGCAGGTATGCCGTTTTTCCGTCCGTCGATAAGCTCGCCGTCAGGTCTACCTTATCCATTTCCTTTTCGACGTCAAGGGCGTTGACACCGATATGGTGGCGGAACAGGCGCATGACCTCTCCGACGGGTTGCAGGTATGCGGGCCCCCAATGGCTGGGGGTGCAAAGCATGAGCGCGTTGACCTGCCAGCGGTTTCCAAAGAAGTCCGCAAGCGTAGCAATATCCAAAATGTCCGCAGCGCGCTCTAGGACGTTGATACAGCGGGCATAGGATACCCCGGCGCCCCAAGTGGACAGCACGTCGCATCGATCCCTTCCGGCTAAAGCGTAATGTCCTTCGGTCATGGCAAGACGCTTTCCGTAGGGCTTTACCTGTTCTCGCATGGTATCTATATACGACTCCAACGATTTACAGGTGTTCATCAGATGCATCCACGTGTTATCGGGGTCTTTGCGATAATCTCTGTCGTTCAACGGACAATCGGGCAGGCCGGAATCGCCGAAGTGATAATGGAAGGCGATGTAATCGATCTCGTCCCCCGCAACCTCGCACATACGCTTTGCCCAACCGCTGTCCCCCCAAGCCAACAGCTTGATGGTTGGATCGGCCTTCCTCATTTTCCTGGCAAATTCCAATGTCTTTTGCGCTGCTGTTTCTTCGTCGAAGCCGCTACGGTCGTATGACGTTTCGTTGCCGATTTGCCAAAAACGGACGTTGTACGGTTCCTTGACTCCGTGGGAAAGGCGCAACGCATTGTTGGGATTATTGCAATAATCGACCCATTCCGCCGCTTCCTCGGCCGTTCCCAACCGATTCACGCCTTCTTTGGGATACGCCCAATGCATACGGCCGTCTGATTCCATATTGACCACCAGCAAGGGCTCGGCGCCGGCGGCTCGGCAAAGATCTGCGATTTCTCCCGTTCCGACCATATTGCGGTAGATACCGTCCCAGCACAAATTGAGCATGGGCACGCGCTCAGACTGCGGGCCGACAGCCTCCTTCCAATGATAGTAGGATGCGAAGCAACCACCCCAACGGATCATGGTCGGCGCAAGCTCCTGTACTTTTTCTACAAGCTTCGGTTGCCACTGCTCATGCAAGAAGTCCCAACCCGCGTCCACAGACGAGTCCGACGTTCCGAGCGGCTCGGCAAATTGCATGAATATATATGGGGAAATCGTGTGTAACGTTTGTTTTTTTATTTTGATCTGCATATACGCGCTCCTGCAGGCCATGAATTGAGAAAGGGGGGGGCTTGAAAATCGAACATGTCGAATAGAGTAATAGATATATTATACACGATTCCTGTCGAAATTGCAAGAGAAAGTGAAAAATTTTTCTGAAAAGTTCCTTGATTCTTCGCTTGTTTTTTCCTGTGAACATGATTCCCTTCCGTTTCGTTTATATATCCGTACAGAAACGCCGATGTTTATATATTATATCACAAAATTGTAATTATTACAAGATAAAATGTATTGACAAAACCGAAAAAATACGCTATAATAGTATGCATACCCTACTCCGACGGAGGCTTTTACTATGGAAACGCGATCCTCCCCGTTATTTATTGTTTTTGATGGTATGGATGGAACGGGCAAGACGACCCAGATGCGGCTTCTTTGCAATCATTTGAACGCGGCGGGCATCCCGACCGTCCTTACTGCCGAACCCACCGATTCTCCCGACGGGAGAGCTTTGCGCCGCGCTCTGTCGGGGCGCGAGCCCGCGAGCAACAGCCGCCTTGCCGCCTTGTTTCTGCTGGATCGCATCGGACATAATTCCGAGATCGAAGCTTGGCTGGCGGAGGGCAAGACCGTGATCTCGGATCGCTACTACTACGCTTCGATGGCTTACCAGGGGCAGGGAGAGAGCTTTTCGTGGGTGACGGAGATGAACGTAAACTGCCCGGATATCCGCCGCCCCGATGGGTGCATCCTGCTGGATATGGCACCGGAGGACAGCATGGCTCGCATCCGAGAGGGGCGCGCCGCTGATGAATTGGAGATCTACGAGACGGTGGCGCAGCAGGAGAAGATTCGCGCGCGATTTGCGCAGATCACCGAGTATCTGAAGGGACGCGAGCTCATTCTGACCGTCAACGCCGCCGGGACGGTTGAGGAAGTGGCAGAGCGGGTTCGGGAGGCCTATGAGACCATCCGCGCGGCGAAAACAGAATCCTAAAATATTACATAGAAAAAAGGAGACATTATTATGGCAATTCTTGCACAGACCCCCCCTATGGGCTTTAACACCTGGAACACCTTTGGTCCCGACATCAGCGAAAAAATGGTGCTGGAGATTACGGACGTGATCGTTGAGCAGGGATACCGCGATGCGGGCTACGAGTACGTCGTTATCGACGATTGCTGGCTCCTCCGCGAGCGTGACGAGGACGGCAATCTGGTGCCCGACCCCGAGAAGTTCCCCCACGGCATGAAGTATGTGGCTGACTACGTTCACTCCAAGGGCTTGAAGTTCGGTATGTACTCCTGCGCCGGTGTCCGTACCTGCGCCGGATACCCCTCCTCCTTCGACCACGAGTATCAGGATGCGCGTCTCTTTGCTTCTTGGGGTGTAGATTTCCTTAAGTACGACTTCTGTAACTTCCCCAAGTATGCCAACTGCAAGCACCGTTACCTCACCATGGCTCAGGCTCTCCGCGCTTCGGGGCGTGATATTCTCTTTTCTGCCTGCAACTGGGGCGTAGAGGAGCCCTGGAATTGGATGCGGAGCATCGGCGCTCATATGTACCGTTCCACCTGGGATATTTTCGATAACTTCCCCTCTACCGTCGGTATCATGAACAATCAGTTCAACAACTTCAACGCCAATGCGGCCGGTTGCTTCAACGATATGGATATGCTGACCGTCGGTATGAACGGCCAGGGTAACGTGGGCGGTGACAACTGCAACACCTACACCGAGTACGAGCTTCAGTTCGCATACTGGTGCTTCTGCGGTGCGCCCCTTATGATGGGGGCAGATCTCCGTAAGGTGGGCGAGGAGTACCGCTTGCTCATGCAGAATAAGGAGCTGATCCGTCTGAACCAGGATGCCGAGTGCCGTCCTCCCTACCGCATTCGTGAGGATAACGGCTACCACGTATTCATCCGCCACTTGGCTGGCGGAGAGTTCGCCATCGGTATCTTTAACCTGTGCGACAACACCCGTACCGCCGAGTGCATCTTTGCTGAGATGGGTATTCCCGTAGGCTCGGGTGTCAAGGTTGCGCTGACTGACGTAATGACCGGTGAGGAGATCGCGCCCAAGCGTGACGACCACTATCCCCAGATTCCCGCTCATTCCTTCAAGATCTACCGTGCTAAGTGCGTCATGGCTTGATCGCGGCCGAACAGAGAATGGAATACTACACCAAAAACCGTCCCGTATCCACGGGGCGGTCTGCCTATACGTGCTGCGTGAAGTGCGAAGCACCCATGACGGGAGACGAGGCTGCGCTGAATTACAAGTACGTAAATCGACTGGCTAAGG
>JAZQXS010000241.1:0-2850 GCA_045633025.1 Eubacteriales bacterium
ATTGAGATACTAAGATACTAATACTAATCCTTGATGAAAACATTGAATAAGAGAACGAGCCTCCGGCGGCTTAAGGACCCTTTTCAAAGGGTCCTTAAGAATCCCCTAAACTTTCAAAAAATGCTGTTGTATGTAATTACTCGCTGTTTCATGGATGGATATTTGCCTTCACCGTGGGTCCCTGCCCACCGGGTTGTTGGGGTAGCTTGAGAACGGATTCACTTTCAAGATTTTGATTGAGGATTAGTATAAGATACAAGATATTCTCTTGAGCCGTATCTTATATCTCTGTATCTCTATATCGTATCTCTATATCATGTATCTCTATATCTTGTATCTTTGTAGCTTGTATCTTTGTATCTTGTATCTTTCATTCCCCCTGCAAAATCTCAAAAAAGGAGCCTGCCATGAATACGCCCTCCCTCCCAAAAAACCAATGGCAAAAGATCTATATTCCCGAGGCGGCCTGCGCCTTTGACGCCCCCTACTGCATCCACGTCCGCGCGGGGGATCCCCACCGCCTTCTGTTCTGGCTGGAGGGCGGCGGCGCCTCCTGGAATCGCGAGAGCGCCAAGTGGCCGGGTATTCCCGAAACGTGGGAGGTCTACAACCACCCCGGCCTCTACTCGGTAACGGCCGACAATGATCCTGCCTCCGCCGCCTCTATCCATACCGGCGCGTGGAGCGGGATCCTCTCCGAGACCGAGGAGAACCCCCTGTTCGATTGGAGTATGGTCTACGTCTGCTACGCCACGGGGGATTTCCATACCGGTACGAACGACCTCCGCTTCACCGCCGCCGACGGCAGCGAGCGCGTCCTGCACCATCACGGATACCGAAACCTCCAAAAGGTGCTGAACTTGACCCGCGAGTTGTTCCCCGACGTGCAACAGCTCGTGGTGGCGGGGGAGAGCGCGGGAGCTTACGGCGTGGCCGCCGTTTCGGGTGACGTCATGGCCGCTTACCCCGATTGCGCCGACGTGACCCTCCTTTGCGACAGCGCCCTCATGTCCCACGATTGGACGGAGACCGTCCGCGACGTCTGGAAGGCGCCGCCCCACATCGCAGACGCCGTCAAGAGCGAGAATTTCGTGGTAGATTGGTTCCGCGCCCTCCACGAGAAATACGGGGACAAGCCCCGCTACCTCTACACCTGCGGCCACAAGGACGAGACCCTCGTCACCTTCGGCCACTACCTGGACGACGGACAGTTCAGGCAGGACGAGACCTACTGCGAAATGTTCCGCCGCGCGCTGGGACAGATGTGCGGGGAGTTGAAGGCCATCTCGCCTCGATTCTCGCTGTATATCCACGACTTCGAGAAGGAAAAGTACGCCCCCGGGGTCAAGCACTGCATCTTCGCCAACGGCTGCTTCACCGGGCAGAGCATGGACGGGGTCACGCCCGTGAAGTGGCTGACGGACGCCATGAACGACGATCTGTATGACGTGGGTGTGAGACTGGTGGAAAGCTGAAGATCATACGGAATTGGGAGAGCGGCAGGGCTCTGCCCTGCACCCGCTTAAGGAACTTCTTGAAAGAAGTTCCTTAAGAATCCTCAAGAACTTTCAAAACAGTTTTTATTGCGTGTTTTCACTCGCTTTGCCGAGCTTGGCTCGACGGTCGCCCCTACCAAGGAACAGGGATTTCCCATCCCCCGCAAGATTTACAGAAAATTCTCACATTCCCTCTTGCCATACGGGCAAAAATATGGTATAATACAAGGGTTACTATGCAATCCTAATTTTTTTCTATCGTGAGGTACACATCGTGATCGTACAGTTGGAAGAAGCCAAGCATGAGCTTACGGGTATGAGACCCGATATCGAGGATCTGGGTCAGGCGCTCCGCGTGGAATTTCTGGCCGCCAAGGCCGAGGAGCTGGAGCAGGAGACTCTTGCCCCCGATTTCTGGAGCAATTCCACCAATTCCTCCAAGATCCTGCAAACCATTAAGCAGTATAAGGACACCGTTGAGGGCTACAACGCCCTGGTCGCCCGCCTGGAGGACGCCATCGCCCTGTGCGAAATGTCCATCGAGGAGGATGACGAGAGCTCCCTGGAGGAGATTCAGGCCGAGCTGGAGGCCATCCGAAACGAGGCGGAGCATAAGCGCATCGAGGTGCTGATGTGCGGCGAATACGATAACTCCACCGCCATCGTCTCCTTCCACCCCGGCGCGGGCGGTACCGAGGCGCAGGATTGGTGCCAGATGCTCTACCGTATGATCACCCGCTGGGCAGAGGGCAACGGCTTTAAGGTCAAGCTCCTGGAATGGCAGGACGGCGACGCCGCCGGTCTGAAATCCGCCACCATCACGGTGGAGGGCCCCCACGCCTACGGCTACCTCAAGAGCGAGCACGGCGTGCACCG
This sequence comes from Eubacteriales bacterium, assembly GCA_045633025.1. Classification (GTDB taxonomy): domain Bacteria; phylum Bacillota; class Clostridia; order Oscillospirales; family CAG-272; genus CAMEON01. Next base: position 2,373 of record JAZQXS010000241.1, read on the forward strand.
CCTGGTTCGCGTGTCCCCCTTTGATGCCGCCGGCCGCCGTCAGACCTCCTTTGCCTCCATCGAGGTCATGCCCGAGTTCCCCGATCTGGACGAGGTGGAGCTCCGCGAGGACGAGTACGAGTTCATGGCCTACCACTCCAGCGGCGCGGGCGGTCAGAACATCAACAAGGTCTCCTCGGCCGTCCGTATCACCCACAAGGCCACGGGTATCGTGGTGGCTTGTCAGACCGAGCGCTCCCAGCTCCAGAACAAGGAAACGGCTCTGCGTATGCTGAAGGCCAAGCTGATGGATATTAAGATCCGCGAGCGTCTGGACACCATCGAGCAGGTGCAGGGCAACAAGAACAACATCGAGTGGGGCTCCCAGATCCGCTCCTATGTATTCATGCCCTACACGCTGGTCAAGGACACCCGTACCGGCTACGAGGACGGCAACGTGGATGCGGTCATGGATGGACGTATTGATGGGTTTATCAAT
>JAZQXS010000242.1:0-18837 GCA_045633025.1 Eubacteriales bacterium
CGGGTCTCCCCCGTCATGGCGGATTGATCCACCTGTAAGGTGCCCGAGAGCAGGAGTCCGTCCGCGGGGATCATTTCCCCCGCCCCCAGCACCGTGATATCCCCCACCGCGACCTCTGCGAGGGGGATCTCGCAGAGCTCGTCGGAGTCCGTGCCGCGGATCCTGCGCCGCACACGACAGGACACCTGCGCGCATTCCTCGGACAGGCGGGAGAAGGCCGCCTCGGAGCCGTACTCCGACAGCGTGGAGATGAGGGTCGCCAGAAACACCGCCAGCGCGATCCCTCCGGTTTCGAACCAATCGGCGCCCTCCCCCGTCAAGGAGAACAGGAGATTGAGCGCCAGCGCTCCCAGCAGAATACGGATGACGGGATCCCCTAAATTCCCGAAAAACTGACGGATGAAGCTCTTTTTTCGCTTGACGGATAACTGATTGCTCCCGTGGAGCTTGCGGGAGACCTCGGCCTCCTCCTCCGTCAGCGGGGTGGGGATGGGATTGTGGGACATGACGGTACCTTCCTTTGCATAGCTTGTTCGGTCAAGTGTATGCGAAGGAAGGGGGGAAAAGAATGGGGAATGCAGAATGAAGAATGCAGAATGCAGAATTGAAGAGCGGGGAACGGAGAGAGAAAATACGAAATGAAACAGACCGGCTCCATGTGGTAGCCGGTCTGTTGTCGGACGATTTATACTAATCTCTAATTAAAACGTCGAATGAAAGGCTCGTGGGCTCCCTCACCCGCCTGCGGCGGGAGTTCTCTCCTGCGGGCTCGGTCACACCACGGCTCTGACAGGCCACTGGATTGTCATTCACTACCGTGGTGCCGCTTCGCTACCCTTATAGAGGGAGCCTAAAGGCGGCAATTTTCTCGTTAGGCCCCCTCCGGGAGGGGGCTCCTGCGAAGCAGGCGGGGGAGAACGCGGACATGGATCGCAGCACTTCCTAAGAGACAAATCAATATTTCTATCAAAGAATAGTATTATTTCAAGGGATCTCTAAATATTCAATACCCACTGCACGGGCAGCCCGTCCTTGTACGCGGGATACCGCTCGCCCTTGATGAGGGGCAGGAGGTAGGCGAGGCACTCGTCGGTGACGTGATTCCCACGCTCGTTGATGAACTCGGCAGGCACGTACTTGGTTTGGTTGGCGATCTTGAAGATGTCCTCATGGCCGATCGAATAGGCGTAGGGATTAGTGGATACCCGCTGAATGGTGATCATGCGGCGCGTCATGCCCTCGACGGCGGCCATGACCGCGTGGCGTCCTACCTCCAGCGATTCGGTAATATCCTGCGCCGACACCAGATGCGCGGCGCAACGCTGGGGAAGATTGAGTTCAACGGAGCGCACCTTACAGCCGAGCTCGGCCTTGACGGCCAGCTCCAGCGCCTTGGCGGTACCGGCCAGATACCGGTGTCCGAATACGTCCACGGCGCCGCTCTGGGTACCCTCGCCCACAAGGGCGCCGTCAGCCAGGTGGATGCCCTCGGAGACGGCCACCACTACGTTCGGATGGCGGGCGAGCGCCTCGCGCAGGTCGGCGTAGAACTCCTCGTAGGAGAAATCCCGCTCGGGCAGGTAGACGAGATCCGGCTCATGCCCCGTGACATGGCGCCCCAGCGCGGAGGCGGCCGTCAGCCAGCCCGCGTCCCGTCCCATGATTTCCACAATGGTGACCGCGGGCACCGTGTAGACCGCCGTATCCCGCAAAATCTCCTGCATGGTCACGGCGACGTACTTGGCCGCCGAGCCGAAGCCGGGGGTGTGGTCGGTGACGACCAGGTCGTTGTCGATGGTCTTGGGTACGCCCACAACGCGGATGGGGTAGTTTTTCTTTTCGGCGTAGGCCGACACCTTGGCCACCGTGTCCATGGAGTCGTTACCGCCGATATAAAAGAAGTAGCGGATGTCATACCTTTCAAGAATGGCAAAGAGCTTGTCCATGACCTCGTTATCAGCCCCCGCGGCGGGGAGCTTCTTGCGGCAGGAGCCCAGAGCGGCGGCAGGGGTCAGGGTCAGCGTGTCCAGCGCATCGGGATCCCCCGCAAAGAGGGTGTCCAGCTCCACGATATCCTCGCGCAAAAGTCCTTCCACACCGTTCTTCATGCCGTACAGGCGGGAGATGGCGCCGCCCGCGTCGATCTCGTCCAGCGCGCCGCGGATGACACCCGCCAGGGTCGCGTTAATGGCCGCCGTAGGGCCGCCCGACTGGCCGACGATTGCGTTTCCGTGTAATTTGTTCATGGTATATTTCCTTTTGGCTTTGTTATATTTTTCAATGCTCCAGCGCCACGGCTACGGCCTCGAAATTCGCCTTGAGCTCGATCTCCAGTAGACCGTCAGCCAGGGTGATCCGGTTGTCCTCTGAGCAGAGAGCCTCAGAGATACGCGCGGCCCTCACGGGAATGCGTACCCGATCGGGGAACTCCCCGCCGAAGGTGTGAACCACCAGCAGAGTCTCACCGGTCAGCTCGCTGTACCGCGCCACCGCCTGCCAGCCCTCGGGGTCGACGTAAGACACGCCGGCCTCCCCGTAGAAGGAGGACGTGCCGCGCTTGATGATGTGGGCATACTTTTTGTAAAAATCGATCGCCCGCTCGGTCAGAGCCCATTGTTCCTCCGAGAGATCGTACACGTCGCCCGAAATGCACATGACACCCAGCAGAGTATTGACCAAGGAATAGTTGATACGCCGCAGGGAATCGGTCTTGCGCAGAACCGCCCAGATCTGGCTCTTGGAGGGGGCGATCAGACGGTGCAGGTTGGCGGCGATGATGGGAATGTGCACGCACTCGTGAGCGTCCGAGAAGGAGGCCATGTCGCAGAGCTCCATCATGGAGGGCTCCAGACGGTGTCCGCCCGAGGCGCAGTTCTCGATGGCCAGATCGGGGATTTCCCGGCGAAGCTCTCGGAAAAAGTCCCGGGACGCCAGCATATTTTGCCGTAGACCCTCGCCCAGCCCGTCGGGGTGGTCACAGCCCATGCCGATGGAGTCGTTGTAGTCGATCTTGATATAGCGGAAGCCGTACTGCTTCAGAAAGTCCACCACCCGCTCCCGCAGGTAGTCCCGCACCTCGGGCTTGCAGAGATCCAAGAAATACCGCCCCGTAAAAATGGGTACTCCGTCCCGCTTGAGCAGAAGCTCGTGGCGATGGGACATAAGGCTTCCGGGGGCGCAGTTTTCCGCCTCAAACCAGATGCCGGGCTTCATGCCTGCCTCACGGATGCGATCCACCGTGGTTCCCAGCCCCGAGGGGAACATGGATTCGTTCAGCGTCCAATCGCCGATGTCGTTTCCCCAGTTGCCGTTGCCGAACCAGCCGCAGTCAATGACGAAGTAATCCACCCCGCGGCCGCGGATGACGTCCAGGATGCGGGCGATGTTGGCTTCACTCGGATTGCCCCAGGTGGTGCAGAACTCGTTAAAGACCACGGGGAGGTCATCCCCCTCCATCAGGTCGCAGGTGGAATGGAGATCCAGAAGCCGCTGGGAAACGGCATCGAGGCCGCCCTCGCCAACGGTCAAATAGGCCACGGGGCTTTCCAGCATATCTCCGGGCTGCAGGGTCTTTGCCCAGTGTCCGAATTCAAAGTCCGCCACGCCGCCCGAGATGGCCACCCGATCGCCCGACCGCCGCAGCTCCATCTGCCAGGAGGAGGGGCACCCGACCTGGAACGCCCACGTCACGCCGACCGCCTCGTCCTCGAGCGCGGCGAAGGGAAAGTAATTCCGCACAGGAAGGGAACCGATCTGCCCGAACTTTTCCACGCGGGTGCCGTGGCCCCACGCCGCCCAGGAGCGCTCAAAGTGCATCTCCTCCAGCACGTCGGTGACGATACGTCCCTCGGCGCTCCACCAGCTTTTCGCGCGGTGAAGCTTTAGGCGGTCGGTGTCCCGCCGTCCGCCGAAGGGAGTCAGCCCGCCCAGGGAGAAGGCGGACAGAAGCTCCAGCGTGACGGGAAGCTCCGAGCCGTTCTCAAAGACCGTCTGCACCGACACGGCGCGCGCGCCCGCCCTGTGCGTCAGAATATGGCGGATGCGGTAGCCCCGTCCGTCGGAGAGCAGGGTGGTGATGGCCGTGGCGCCGTCGGCCTCGGTGGTGGTCTGGTCGCGATAGACAAAACCCCATGAGGAGGGCGTTCCCGCCAAGGTTAAGCCGTTCCCGGCGCTTCCGGGGAGGGCGTCGCCACGAAGGCGAACCTGCGCCAGGGGCTCTGCGAATGCGTCGCCGTCCTGCAGCTTCTCCGTGAGGGCTGTCGGGATCATCCGCAGACCGACGTGGCCGTCCGCTGTGATGAGATAGGAAATCTCCATATCACCGAATGTATAGCGATTCAGAATGGGGTTGAACTCCATGATGCGTGCCTCCTGATGTGGGATGGTATCATTATAGCACAAGCCCCGGGGCTTGTCAATCTGCGACTATGGAAAAAAAGGCAAATTTTTCTCAAATCCGCCCGAAACCCCGTGACTTGCGGTTGACTTGCCGGAAATTTTGTGGTATAATAAGAGCAAAAATATTTTCCCCGAAAGGAATGCGCATATGACACCTTTTTGGACATTGCAAACCAATAAAGCGTCCGCATCCGTGATCTTGACCGAGGAGGCCTTGATCCTTCAAAACCGATACGTCAAGCGCGTCATCGACCGCGCCACAGGCGTCACCGTCTCTCTGACCGACGGCGACGGCGCCGAAGCCGTCTCCGCTCCTATGCGGGAGGGCGAGGTGTCGGTGAACGGCACCGTCTATACCCTGGCGGGGGATTGCGAAATCTGCCTGCGCGACGGCGGCCTCACCGAAAAGAAGTTCGATTATACCCCCAAGCCCTACAATACCCACCCTTATCCCTACCCCGCTCCCGGCAAGGTCGTGGATCTGGTCTATCCCCGCGGGGAGCTGGAGATCACCGTGACCTATGAGATCTTCGACGATATGCCCGTCATCCGCAAGACCCTGTACGTCAAAAACAACAGCGATTCCACCGTGACCGTGGACACCGCCGAGACTGAGTCCCTGTGCCTCACCGACGCAGGACAGCTACGCTACTACCTGGAATCGGATTACACCGGCAGCAACGGTGAAGGCTATCGCTGGAATACTTCTATCTTCCGCGACGGGCATACCGTCTCCGCTCACTTCGACATGGGTCCCGACTACGACCTGCCCGCAGGCGAGACCTTCCGCGGTATGCAGATCTATGAGCTCTACTGTCAGACAGAATGCTTTGAGCACCGCATGAACGAGGTGCAGAATATGTACCGCCGCGTAGCCCCCTGGGTCTGCGAGGCGCCCCTGTTCATCCACCTTATCTCGGACGACAGCAAGACTCTCCGCGATACCGCCGATATGGCCTCCGGTGTTGGCTTCGATATGATCATCCAGTCCTTCGGCTCGGGTATGAATATGGAGAGCGAGGACGAGGGTTACATCGCGCGGGTCAAGTCCGACTACGACTACGTCCACGAGAAGGGGCTGACCATCGGCGGCTATACCCTGGCCATCATCCGCGATTATCAGCCCATGCACCACGACTGCGCCGTCAACGGCGACCACAATAACATCGCCCGTTGCCTCTGCACCAAATGGTCGGAGGGCTACTGGAATCGCATCCTGTCCTTCATGGAGAAGACGGGTACCGATTTCATCGAGATCGACGGCCCCTACCATTTCTACACCTGTACGGGTAACCGCGAGGGGCAGACCGAGCATCTGCACAAGGGTCTGGCCGACAGCCGCTATACCCAGTGGATGAAGTCCACCGTGCAGGTCACCGCCCGCATGAAGGAGCTGGGGGTCTACATCAACGCCCCCGATTGGCTCTACCTCTCGGGCACCAACCGATGCGGCGTGGGCTACGAGGAGATCGCCTTCAGCCAGCCTCGTCTCACCCAACTCCTCATGAACCGTATCTACAACTACAAGGGCACCTACCATAAGATCCCCTCCATGGGCTGGGGCTTCCTTCCCGTGGAGGAATACCACGGCGGCGGCGCGACCGCAAAATTCGAGCCTCTGACTGAGAACCTCTGCGAGTACGACTGGGCGCTGGCGCAGGCGGCAGCCTCGGGCGTGTGGCCCTGTGTGCGGGGTAAGCGCCTGTACGACAGCGAGACCTGCCGCGGCGTGGTCAAGTACTGGACGGACGTTATGCGCCGCCACAAGACCCTGCTCAACGCCAACACCGTCCACGCCTATCCCCCCAAGGCTACCGAGGATCTGAATTTTGCCGAGGATATGGACGTGATCCTGCAGGAAAACCATACCACCCCCGATAAGCTGTTCCTCATGGTCTGCAACCAGACCCGCGAGACCCGCGAGAAGACCTTCATCCTCCCCGCGTTCTATACGGGTCTGACCAACCTGGAGCGTCCTCACACCGCCCCCGCGTCGGGTAATTTTGACGCCGTGGAGATCCCCAGCTTCGGCTCCTGGCCGCCCGTGTACCCCAAGAATCTGGAAAATAAGCTGGAGGAAGCAAGCATTGCCGCCGACAGCGGCCTCCGTATGGCGCTCTACGAGCATGACTTACCCGAGAACCGTACCGAGGTGAGCATCGACGTCAACGGCAACATCACCCTGACGGTGACTCTGCCGCCCATGAGCTATACCTACTACGTAGGCTATGCCGCAGACGACGCACCCGTCGATCCCATCCCTGTCCCTGCTGGGAAGCCCTTCGGCTGTAAGGTCCCCGAGGCAGAGACGCTGGTGGCCGACGAGATCCGTAAGATCGACTTTGAGGCGGTCAAGCGCGCCAACTCCACGTGGGACGTGGTGGTTGCGCTGGGCCTTGGCAAAGAGCCCTTCAACGGCAACCGCGTCGTGCTCCGCAAGAGCACCTACGCCCGTATCCACGATATGCTCTACGAGTACAATCCCGGCAACGCCGTCAACATCATGTTCGCGCTGGCCGACGTAGGACTCCATACCACCTTCGATACGGCGGTAGGGGAGGACGAGGTCTGGCTCCTGGACGGCTGGAAACGGTAAATTTCTATGATCATACTTGGCATCGACCCCGGCCTCGCCATCGTGGGCTGGGGTGTCCTGGAATACCAAAATACCCGCTTCCGACCCCTTGCCTTCGGAAGCATCAATACCCCCGCCGGCATGGAGACGGCGGAGCGGCTGGCGCTCATTCATAAGCACCTCTGTACCATCATCGACAAATTCCACCCCACCCAGATGGCGGTGGAGGAGCTGTTCTTTACCAAGAACATCACCACGGGTATCCGCGTGGCCGAGGCTCGCGGAGTTATCCTCATGACAGGGCGGGAGCGGGGGCTGGAGCTGGCTGAATACACCCCCATGCAGGTCAAGCAGGCCGTGGTAGGCTACGGCGGCGCGGATAAACGGCAGGTCATCTCCATGGTGACCCGTATCCTGAACCTCCCCGAGCCTCCGAAGCCCGATGATACCGCCGATGCCCTGGCCATCGCCATCTGCCACGCCCACAGCGGGTGCTCACGGCTGGGGAACTACTATAATCAGATGCAGTAAGAGAAAGATACAAAGATACAAAGATACAAAGATACAAGATACAAAGATAAAGAGCGTCCGAAACATATCTTGTATCTCAGTATCTTGTGTCTCATTCTCGTGTTTGCAAAAAATTGAAGGAGACTATCACTATGTGGTGTGCCGATAACTGGAAAGATTACGAACTCATTGACACCTCGGACGGAGAGCGTCTGGAGCGGTGGGGCAAATACATCCTGGTGCGCCCCGATCCCCAGATCATCTGGAAGGGCTGCGCGTCCTCGCCGCTTTGGAAAAAGGCCGACGGTATCTACCGCCGCTCCAGTACGGGCGGCGGCGCCTGGGTCAAGAATGACCTGCCCGCCCAGTGGCAGATCGGGTATGGAGACGATTTGAAATTCGTCCTCCGCCCCATGGGCTTTAAGCACACCGGCCTGTTTCCCGAGCAGGCCGCCAACTGGGATTGGTTCTCGGAGCTCATCCGCCGCGAAAAGGAGGAGCGTCCCGTGAAGGTGCTGAACCTGTTCGCCTACACCGGAGGCGCTACCATGGCCGCCGCTAAGGCCGGCGCATCGGTGGTGCACGTGGATGCCGCCAAGGGCATCGTCGCGCAGGCTAAGGAAAACGCCCAGCTCTGCGGGCTTGCCGACGCCCCCATTCGCTATATCGTGGACGATTGCAAAAAATTCGTGGAGCGTGAGATCCGCCGCGGCAATAAGTACGACGGCATCATCATGGATCCCCCCTCCTACGGCCGAGGCCCCGGCGGCGAGGTCTGGAAGCTGGAGGACAGCGTGGACGAGCTGGTGGGGCTTGCCGCCGAGCTGGTGTCGGATAACGCCCTGTTCTTCCTCATCAACTCCTACACCACGGGACTCTCCCCCCTCACCATGACCTACCTACTCGACCTCAAGGTCAAAAAGCGCCACGGCGGTCGAACCGAGGCGGGCGAGCTGGGTCTGCGCGTCACCTCCACGGGCTCGGTTCTCCCCTGCGGCGCCAGCGCGCGGTGGCAGAGAGACTGATACTACTCCTCGATCAAAATTTTGAAAGCAAATCCGTTCTTGCGTTTCCCAAATAACCCAGTGGGTAGGGACCCACGGTGCAAGCCAAAATCTCCCCGTCAAACAGCAATTCGAAACACAAAATAGTATGTGCTGAAGGTTTTGAGGATTCTTAAGGGACTCGCAAACTTCGCCGCAGGCGAATTTGCCCCGAGCAACGCGAGGAGGTTTTCAAAAGTCCCTTAAGCCGCCAGAGGCACGCTCTCCTATTCAATGTTTTTATCAAGGATTGGTATGACTCTTATTTACCTCCCGAAAGGAGCCTTTCATGGAACAAACGGAACAGAAGCCCTTTATCCATATTGAAAATCTTTCCTATGCCTACGTGGGCGAGGACGAAAGCCCCATCCCCGTGCTCAAGGATATCTCCCTGGATATCCACGCAGGGGAGTACGTGGTCATCCTCGGTCATAACGGATCGGGAAAATCCACCCTGGCCAAGCTGCTCAACCTGGTCATCGACGATTATACCTTCGCGGAGGGAACCATTCTGGTGGACGGAACCGACGTCATGTCCCCCGACCTGACCGACGAGGACGTGATGAACCTGCGTAAGAACGTGGGTATGGTCTTCCAGAACCCCGACAACCAGCTTGTGGCGACGGTGGTGGAGGAGGACGTGGCCTTCGGCCCCGAGAATCTGGGCGTGCCCCAGACCGAGCTCCGCGCCCGCGTGGATAACGCGCTGGCTACCGTGGGTATGTCGGCCTTCGCCCGCCACGAGCCCCACCGCCTGTCGGGCGGGCAGAAGCAGCGCGTCGCCATCGCCGGCATCATCGCCATGATGCCCCGCTGCATGATCTTCGACGAGTCCACGGCTATGCTGGATCCCGTCGGCCGCCGCGAGGTGGTGGAGACCATCGAAAAGCTCAACCGCGAGCAGGGAATCACCGTTCTCTCCATTACCCACTACATGGACGAGGCCGCCCGCGCCGACCGCGTGATCGTTCTCTCGGACGGCAAGCTCATGCTGGACGGCACCCCCGGCGAGGTCTTTACCCACAGCGATACCCTCCGCCGGGCGGGACTCGACCTGCCCCAGTGTACTGCCGTTTCCCAGTACCTCATTACCCAAAATCTTCCCGTCCACGGCGAGATCAATACCCCGGAGCAGTGCGCCGAGGCGATCCTGAACGCGTGGAAGGGCATCAAGAGCGCCAAGGGAGGTGAATGACCGCATGAGCGCCAAGAGCGAAAAGAACGTGAAGAAAAAGAAAACCAAGGAGATCGGATCGCCCGCCTCCGCGACCGAGGGAGCCTCGTCTCCCATCATGAACCAAACCGAGAATCCCAAGATCCGCCTGGAGAATATCACCTATATCTACGGCAAGAACTCCCCCTTTGAGGTGCGCGCCCTGGACGGGGTATCTCTGGATATCCACGCAGGCAAGCTGACGGGCATCATCGGACACACGGGCTCGGGTAAATCCACCATGATCCAGCTCTTCAACGGTCTGACCCGCGCCGAGTACGGCCGCGTCCTCCTGGACGGTCAGGATATCTGGGCGCATCCCAAGGATATCGGCAAGATCCGCTACCGCGTGGGGCTGGTCATGCAGTACCCTGAGTACCAGCTCTTCGAGGAAACCGTCTACGAGGATATCGCCTACGGCCCTCGGAATATGAATCTGTCCGAGGAGGAGATCCGAGAACGGGTGGCCGAGGCCGCCGCCTTTGCGGGCGTCAGCGAGGAGATCATGGAGAAATCCCCCTTCGACCTGTCGGGCGGTCAGAAGCGCCGCGTCGCCATCGCGGGCATCATGGCCATGCGCCCCGAGGTGCTGGTGCTGGATGAACCCGCCGCCGGCCTGGATCCCGGAGGACGGCACACCATCTTCCACGGCATCCGCGAGTATAACCGCCGCACCGGCTGTACCGTCATCATCGTCAGCCACAGTATGGAGGACATGGCGCAGTACTGCGACGACGTGGTGGTCATGGCGCACTCCAAGGTGCTCATGGCAGGAAGCCGCGACCATGTGTTCGCCCGCGCCGACGAGCTGGAGGCCGTCGGCCTGGATATCCCGCAGATCACCAAACTCATGCTCCTGCTGAAGGAGGGCGGTATGCCCGTGCCCGCGGGACTCTATACCCCGGATGCCGCCGAGGCGTCCCTCATGGAGATCTTTGCCGCCGCCAAGCGCGAGCGGGAAGGGAGGAAACACGGATGAAAGGCTTTGCTTTCGGTCAATACTATCCCGCCAATTCGGTGCTCCACCGACTGGATCCCCGTACCAAGGTGCTGGCCGCGGTCATCTATATCGTCGCCGCGTTCCTGTGTAAGAACACCGTCGCCTTCGCCCTCCTGCTGCTGTCCTGCTTCGTCATTCTGCTCGTCTCCCGCATCCCCGTGAAGGTGGTTCTGCGCTCGGTGCGCGCCCTCATCTTTATTATGATCTTTACCGCCCTGCTCAATATCTTCTGGGTGGCGGATACCTCCGAGGGAGCCGTACCCCTGGTGGATTTCTGGATCATCAAGATCTACGCCAAGGGCATCTACCACGCCGTGTTCATCCTGGTGCGGATCCTGGCTATGGTCATTGGTACGGGTCTGTTTTTGACCTACACCACGACCCCCATCGCGCTGACCGACGCCATCGAGAGCCTGCTCCGCCCCTTGTCGAAGATCAAGGTGCCCGTCCACGCCTTCGCCATGATGATGACCATTGCCCTGCGCTTCATCCCCACCATCATGGAGGAGACCGAGAAGATCATGGCGGCGCAAAAGGCGCGCGGCGCGGATTTTACCACGGGTTCGCTGGTGAAACGCGCCAAAGCGCTGGTTCCCATCATCGTCCCCCTCTTCGCCTCGGTGTTCCGCCGCGCCGACGAGCTCGCCACCGCCATGGAATGCCGTTGCTACCACGGCGGGGAAGGCCGCACCAAGCTCCGCATTCTCAAATACCGCGCAAGGGATATCGTCACCCTGGTTTGCGTGTTCCTGTTCGTGGCTGCCGTTGTGGCCGTCAATATCTGCGGCGCCCGCTTTGGATGGTTCTATACCATGTGACGGACGAAGGCTGGACAAAACGCCCGAAAAACGGTCGCGCGGCGGGAGCTTTTCCTGTTTTTGTCGCTTTTTGTTCGAAAAACCGTCAAAAAATATTCACAAAGTTTTCTTGAAAATTTAAGTTAAATTGCTAAAATGGTGGGACTTTCCCCGTCAAAACGAACAATTTGGCGGCCTTTGACTGTGTAGATTGTACACAATCAAAGCCGCCTTTTGGTAACCGTGGCAGACTCTCACAAAGTTTGTTGAAATTTTGCACTTGACATTATGCAAAATCATGATATAATATATATAATAGGACAGAAGTACCCGACGCGTGTCGGCGTCTCTGAACGGAAAAGGTGCGCGGCATGAACGAATTTCATCCAAAAACCGAACAGGATACCCCCCGTATTCCCGACCCGTCCTTGCGTGAATTGCTGTTGCAGGCGCAGGCGGGAAGCCGGGAAGCATACCTCGCGCTCTGCGCGAAATACCGTCCCCTGCTGGAATCCTCGGTGGCGCGATTCGGCGCCTCGGAAATGACGATGCAGGAGCGGGCGGATATGCGGGAAGAGGCTGAACGGGTGTTCCTCGGCGCCATCTCCTCCTTTGATACCGAGCAGGACGCGGTGGATTTCGGTCTGTACGCCAAGATCTGCCTGCGTAACGGGCTGGTTTCCGCGTGGCGGCACCTGAACGCCCTGCGCCGTGTTTCGCCCGTCCCGTTGGAGGAGTCCATGGGAGAGATCGGCCGTATGACGGGCGGAGAGGATCCCTCGGAGGGATTCGTGGAGGACGAGAATTTTCGCCAGCTTTGCCGTACCGTCCGAGGGCATCTGTCGGATTTCGAAAACCGCGTGTGGTGGCAGTACGTCACCGGCGTGTCGGTGTCCGAGATCGCCCGCGGGCTTGGCCGCGACGAGCGCTCTGTCCATAACGCCATTTACCGTATCCGCCGCAAGCTCCGGGAACGCTTGACTCCGCCCGGGGAGTGACGGGCGCGGCCCATGTCCCGATGGTACAAAAAGAACGCGGAATATCCAATTCTGAGATGGCGGTGTGAGTCCGCCGCGGGGCGAAAAACCATTTTAAGCGAGGTAAAAACCAATGTACGAAGATGAGATCATGAACGCGAACGCAGAGACTCCCGTCTATGAGGACGAGACCCTGGTCTGCAAGGAATGTGGCAATGAGTTCGTGTTCACGGCCGGCGAGCAGGCATTCTATGCCGAGAAGGGCTTCCAGAACAAGCCCAAGACCTGCAAGGCTTGCCGCGATGCCAAGAAGAATGCCGGTAAGCCCGAGCGTCAGTATTTCGAGGCTACCTGCACAGAGTGCGGTGCGATCGCAAAGCTGACCTTCCAGCCCAGCACCGACAGACCTGTGTACTGCAGCGCGTGCTTCGAGGCCAGAAGAAGAGACCGCTGATGGCTCACTCGCGTTAGCGGGTTCCGTTACGTGTCTGTCCTTCCGCTCTGCACAAGATGTGCGGCACCCCGTGCCCGTCGTCTGCATTCTGGTTTTTTGGATACATACGCGGCCGAAAAAGACACCATCCCGGCTCGGGATGGTGTCTTTTTATCTCTTGAACCCTGAAACAATCTCCGATAGGGGCGCACATGCCGAGCTTGCTCGACGGTGTCCGCCCGTTTCTTCGTATGGTTATCGGGGGCACACATAGGTGCGCCCCTGCCTCCGTTCAAGGCTCTTATACCAATCCTTGATGAAAACATTGAATAGGAGGGCGTGCCTCCGGCGGCTTAAGGGCTTTTTGAAAACCTCCTCGCGTTGCTCGGGGCAAATTCGCCTGCGGCGAAGTTTGCGAGTCCCTTAAGAATCCCAAAAACTTTTAAAACAAATTATTTTTTGTTTTGGCCTATTGTTTGCCGGTGAGATTTTGGCTTGCACCGTGGGCCCCTACCCACTGGGTTATTTGGAAAACGCAAGAACGGATTCGCTTTCAAGATTTTGATCGAGGAGTAGTATTCTGAATTAGTATAAAACAGTTCCTTGAGCGCGGAGGCATACCCTCCTATTTTAGGTTTTATTTGTGATTTAGTATTACTCGTACTGCTCCACCATCGCGCGCATTTCCTCGTGGGAGTAGGCGGGAATGCCGACCTTCAGCGCCTCGCGCTCGGATTCGGGGAGGGTCAGGGTAAAGACATTGACGGTTTGGATCAGCTCCCCTGCCGCATCGAAAACGCCGATCACACCGTCGTGCTCGGTCAGAATATACATGGCCGCAGGGGCGGCGGTATCGACGGCCTCCGCGGTGGTTTCCTCAGCGGAGGGCTGGGTCTCGGGAGACTTGTGCGCGGGAATGGTCACGGCCTCGGCACTCTCCTCGGAGGGATCGATCGCTTCACCGTCCACCGCTTCGGCGGGAGGCAGGAGCTTACCCATCAGACTTGCCGTCAGCTCGGCCTCCAGCTCCCGCACGCGGGTACGCAGGTATACGATGTCACTGCGGTTTTCCCGCCGCAGTTGTCTCACTTCCTTGGATACCGTGTGGGTATATCCTGCGGAAATGCCCAATCCGACCAGTACCAGTACGGCCGCCGCGATGGCCGTAGCCTTGAAAATTCGTTTCATAATCATATTTTCCTTCCTTTCGCGTTCCGTCAAAATATGGTTGACGTGTCTCTATTATCATGTCCCGCTCGCGGTTAATTATGCAAAACCGCGGCACAATAAACGTGAGAAAAACGCAGAGGTACCGAAACCGAACTGCATTTTCTTGAAAGTGCTTGAAAGCCGAAAGGAGCGCCGATATGAAAAAAAGCCGAAAAAAAAGAGGGAGGATCATAGCCGTGTGGGGGGCTGTCAGCCTGCTTTTGGCGACGGCGGCGGTCTGCGCGGGACTCCTTTTGCCCTACGTCGGCGCGAAAATGGATATGACCCTCCTGGAGCGATCCGCCGTTCGCGAGCCCGCCGCGCTGTATGCGTATGATCCGACGGAGCGCGCCTTGCGCGCGGGGGAGCTTCATCCCGCTCCGACGGCCTCCCTCGCGGTGAATCGCCCCCGCATCTACACGCCCTATGAGGAGATCCCGCCCGAGCTGATCTGCGCGTTCGTATCCATTGAGGATAAGCGTTTTTGGAAGCACAGCGGCGTGGATATGTTCCGTACCGCCCGGGCGGGCGTGGGATTTTTGACCGGAAGGACCTCCTTCGGCGGCTCCACCATCACCCAACAGCTCATCAAGAACCTGACAGGCAACGACAGCCATACCGTCCGCCGCAAGCTGACCGAGATATTCCAAGCGCTGGATCTGGAGCGGCAGACGGATAAGACCCGTATCCTGGAGGCTTACCTGAACGTCATCAACCTGGCCGACGGCTGCTTCGGCGTGGGCGCGGCGGCCAAGCGGTATTTTTCCAAGCCCGTGTCCGAGCTGACTCTGGCCGAGTGCGCCTCCATCGCCGCCATCACCAACAACCCCGCGCGGTATAATCCCTTGACCCACCCCGAAAATAACCGCGCCCGCCGGGATCTTATCCTTCGTGAGATGGTCTCCCAAGGATACATTACCGAGGCGCAGCGGGAGGCGGCCGCGGCTGACGAGCTCATGCTCACCCCCGCCTCCGAGCCGTCCTCGGACACCCCGAGCTCCTGGTATGCGGATATGGTGGTTTCCGACGTCATCCGCGATCTTCAGACACGTCTGGGGTATACCTACGAGTCCGCCTCCCGCCTGGTGTATCAGGGCGGCCTCCGAATTGAGACTGCCATGGACGAAGCGCTCCAGGCGGCGGTGGAGGCCTACTACGCCGAAGCCGGGAATTTCCCCGCGGGCGAAAACGGACAGCCCCAATCCGCCGTGATCGTGATCGACCCGTCCACGGGAGATATTCTGGCCGTTGCGGGCGCCATCGGCGAAAAGACGGCCAGCCGCCTGCAAAATTACGCCACCGATACCCGCCGTCCCGCCGGCTCCTGCATCAAGCCCCTGACGGTGTACGCGCCGGCCTTGGAGCGGGGGATCATTACCTGGGCGAGCATCTGCGAGGATGAGCCGATCTCTACCCGGCGCGGCGCGCCGTGGCCGTCCAACGCCGACGGCCTCTATCGGGGGCGGGTGAGTGTGAAGGAGGCGGTGGCGAAATCTTTGAACCCGGCGGCGGTGCGGATCCTGGAGCAGGTGGGGCTTGAAAACGCCTTTCCCTTTGCGCGGGAGAAGCTGGGGCTGAAAAGCCTGATCCCGGCGGAGGGGGTGTCTGTCGGGGATCTCACGGTGTCCTCCCTCGCCCTGGGACAGCAGTGCCGAGGGGTCAGCGCGCGGGAGCTGACCGCCGCCTACACCGTGTTTTCCGACGGCATTTACCGCGCCCCCGTGTCCTACCACCGCGTTCTGGATGCGGACGGGCGGGTGCTGTTGGAAAATCCTCCCGCCGACGAAGCAAGCCGCGCGCTGTCTTCGGCGAACGCCGCCCTCATGACCCGCCTGCTTACCACGGTCACAAAGGAGGGAACCGCCGCCCGCTATATAACGGTTACGGATACCCTGGGCATCGAGACGGCGGGGAAAACGGGAACCACTCAAAATAACTGCGACCGTTGGTTCATCGGCTACACCCCCCGCCTGCTGGCGGGCGTGTGGATGGGCTACGATTATCCCGCCGAGCTTGCGGGCATCCGCGGGAATCCCTGCGTATCCATTTGGAACGACCTCATGCTGACCTGCGAGCCGCTCTACAAGGGCGCGTCGGAAAAATCGGCCTTCGATATCCCCGATGATCTGGTGGAGGCGGAATACTGCCCCCTGTCGGGGCTTTTGCCGAACGAGTTCTGTACCGATCCCGTCTGCGGACGCGACACCGAGCGGGGCTGGTTCGTCCGCGGTACAGAGCCCACGGAGACCTGTACCCACCACAAGGAACCCCTGATCCGTCTGATTCCCGAGGATCCTTTGGATCCCGACCGCATCCCGCTCTTCCCGGGCGAGGCAATCCCCGACGCCGATATCCCCCGAAGGCCGTGGTATAAGCGCTTCCGTTGGTTCGGCGCGTAGAGCTGCATACAAAGCTCTTTTTTCGCATAGGATGGGTTTGTATGAGAAACCGCGCTTTTCGCGTCTGAAGGGAGAATCGCCATGAAGCACGCCCCGTCCGCCGCCAACCAACGCAAGACCATGCCCATGCTGATCGGCGCCGCCACCGTATTGACGGCGGCGCTTTTGACCCGCCTGGCCGTGGGGAGTCCGCTTAGGGCGATCCACCGCCTGAACGCCGCCGGCTGGCTCCCGCCGCTGTGGTTGATGAGCCTTTTGTGGTTCGGCTCGTTCGCCCTTGTGGGGGCGGCGGCGGGGAGTCTGCTGGCTTGTCCCGGGGGCGGAGCGCGCCGTGAGGCTTGGCTGTGGCGGGGAAGCACCTTTCTTGTGCCGGCGGTGGTATTTTCCCTGGTCTGGTACGTGCTCCTGTTTGGAAGGCTGTGGCCGATCCTCTCCTGCCTGTTCCCGCTGCTCTCCGCGGCGGCGGCGTTGGTCTGCGTCCTTTCCTGGCGGCTGATCGGCGGAGGAGCGTGGTGGGCTGTGCTGGTATTTGCCTTGTGGCAGACCGTCCTGTTCTGCTGGCAGCTCGCTGTGCTGCTGCATGTCTGACACCACGCCTCTGTTGCGATGGATCAGGCGGACGCGGATGTTGCTGTGCACAAATTGACGTTGTGGAAATTGTGCAAAAAGTAAATTTTTGCAAAAGCCGTTGACAATTTCCATTTGGTGTAGTATAATGAAAAGGTCAAATACATTTTTAGGAGGAAATGAAAATGAAATTCCTGAAGATTTTGGCCGTGATCATGGCCGTGTGCCTGCTGGGCTCCGCTTTCATCGCCTGTGACAAGGCCGACGGCGGTACCGAGACCGGTGCTGACACCAAGGGCGCTGAGACCGTTACCATTAAGCTCATCATCAAGGACGGCTCCGAGACCAAGTACGAGGGTTCCACCAAGTGCGACGGTACTCTGGGCAACGCCATTGAGATGTACTGCGCCGGTGAGTTCGAGGGTGATGCTGAGATTTTCGACAGCAACAACCTGCTGGCTACCATCGGTGAGCTGTCTGCCGGTGACGGTAAGAACTGGAAGGCTTACTATGAGGACGAGGGTCAGAGCAACGCGTTTGAGTCCATCAAGGCTCAGCCTGTTGAGAATGGCAGAACTGTCGTTCTGGTACTGCAGTAATCCTCAATCTCGCTTCTCGCAAAGAAATACCGACGGCTTTCTGCCGTCGGTATTTCTTTTGTTATATTTTTGTAAACAAACGGCAAATTCTATTGCTTTTCTGACGAGGATTTGGTACAATGTAACTGTATTTATTGTGCGTACTCGAATTTTGATTTTTTGAAAAAGAAAGGAGCCCTCCCTATGAAGCTTCAACCCAAACGCATACTCGCCCTGCTGTTGGCGGGCATTATGACCCTGTCGGCTGTCTCCTGCGCGACGGCGGACGACCCCGATGAGACGCAAGGCAACACCGCCACCGAAACGGTGGACGAGGAGGATACCGGCTATAAGCCCGACATCGACAAGAAGGATTACGATTGCGATTTCGTCATTACCGGCGTGGGCGATGTAAAGGCCTGGACGCTGGTGGACGATGAATACAAGGCGGGCGACCCCTTTAAGGACAGCATCTACGAGCGCAGCATCAAGATCAAGGATCATCTGGGCGTGACGATGACGCAGGAGGACGCCGGCGACTGGATCGCCTACGCGGGCAACGTCATTCGTACGGTGCAGGCGGGACTCGACGCCTACCAGCTCGTGTCAACCAGCACCTACCAGGGCATCGTGGAGCTGATGACCTCCAACGCTATGTATGATTTCGCAGAATTTGACGCTGTTGATCTGGATGCTCCCTACTGGTCCTTCGAGTATATGGACGGCTTGACCGTGGAGGACAAGTACCTTCTGGGCTACAACGATATGTGCCTGTCCAACACCTTCTGTATGGCGTTCAACAAGGATCTCATGGAGACCTACAACCTGAAGGCTCCCTATGAGGACGTGGACAACATGAAGTGGACGCTGGACAAGATGACCGCCTTCGTCTCCACCGTGTCCCGCGATAACGGCGACAATATCTGGGACACCAAGGATACCTACGGCATCACCGGCTGGGGCTGGACGGATCTCATCGCCTTCGTGCAGGCCAGTGACCTGCGGATCCTGGATCGGGACGAGGACGGTGTGTACTATCTCGCCTACAACGACAACCAGGAAAAGCTTTTGAATCTCCTGGGTAAGCTGAGCGCCATCTACGATGCGGAGTATTCCTGGTTCAACACGCCCGGATCGG
>JAZQXS010000243.1:0-8178 GCA_045633025.1 Eubacteriales bacterium
GTTCCGCATTCCCTCGGCGATGACCAGAGGGCCGGATACCTTCAGAATTTTTCCTTCTACCATTGTATTTATTACTCCTTAAACAGTATATCCGCGCCCACCGCTCGCTCCACAGCGGACTTGATAGCGGCCATACCCGAGCCGTCCGAGCCGGCGCGGCCGGGGATGGAGATGATCGCGGGGAGGGGCATATCCTTATAGCGGGCGATGTCCTCCTTGAGCGCTGTCGCGTAGTTTTCCACGATATAGATGATGGCGTAGGACTCATCCTTAGCCAGCCTATGCAGGATCTCGGCGGCGGCTTCGGCATCGGGCGCCTCATGAACTGAAAAGCCGATGGCCATAAAGCCCATCACGCTGTCCCGCTCGCCGATCATTCCGATCTTATACATAACTCAACCTGATCCTTTCCCGAATGACCGCAGAGGGCAATCCCGCGTCCTTGGCGGCCAGTATGATGCGGATATTCTTGACGGCTGTTTCCCAGCCCACCAGGTACCCCGCCACAACGGAGGCTCCGAAGGGGGTCTTGGCATCCTTTCGAACCTGCTCCATATACAGGTCGTCCGCGGCGCGCTCCAATGCCGACAGGGGGCGGGGATCGCCATCCACCCGCAAGAGCCCCTCATAGGGGGTACGGCGCAATCCATCCCAAAGGGCATCCTCCCCCGCCTCGTAGGCGCGGGCAAGGAAATCCGCTGGCAGGCGGCCGCCGGGGAGCAAGGACTCAGCCAGAAAGTCAGCGCCGACCTCCCCCATTCCCATGCGCAAAATGCGCAGGGTCATGAGAATATTGGTCAGATCCACGCGAACAGCCAGCCAGCCCTGCAAAGCCTCCTCACCCGTGGCGCAAACGGCTTCCAGCATATCCTGATAGCAGGCGCGATCCAAAATGGTATCGATACGGCGGGGGTCGCCCGTCTTGTCGTACGCCTCGCGGGCAGCGGGAATAGCGGCGGCCATGCTCGGCGTGAAATCAGCGTACTTCCCTTCCCGCAAAAGCCCCTCCACCTCGTCGGCACCCACCGTACCGAAGTCGAAAAGCAGTTCCCCTGCGGGAATGCCGCGGATGGCGCACTTGATGGCGGCTTTGATATTATTGCAATCGTAGGGATACCGAAAATAGCGGAATACCGCAGGATCGGGCGTAGAGGTTTCGGCTTCCGTGTACGCCGCGCGAAGCGCCGCCAGGAGCATAGCCTCCCGCGCCGCCCCCGATGCCTCTCCGACAGAAGCCCCCTCCATATCGGGAAGGGTCAGGCCGTACTCCGAGAGTCGATCCAGAACCTCGTCAGCCGTACGCGCCTCCACCAAATGGTCGATGCGCTCCCGTCCCACCATGCGGTTCTCCAAGGCGCGGATGCGCGCCGAGGCGTAGGTGTATTCGGTTGGTTTCAATTTCTTCATGTTGCAAGAACTCCCTTATGGGATTTTTCGACCCGCGGAGGGTCAGAGCGCATCTCCGAAGAGGATGCGGCTGACGCGGGTTTCGGTCTCGCGGCGGGTTTCGGCCACGAGCATGGACAGAGAGCAATTGGTCTCCACAAGCCCCGCCCGCAGAACCAAGCCTCCATCAATGGGGGCGGTCTCCTCGGCCAAACGCAGCTTATCCAAAGCAGCCGCGGGGAATTTGGCGCCCAGGCCTGCGCGGAAAGAGGACATCAGCCGCGTGCCGTAGTAGTCGCGGTCTCGGTTGTTGAGCAGAACCTCGTAGCAATCCGGGGAAATATTCTCCCCGTACAGGCGCAGGCTGTCCTCCTCCCCCTCAAGCTGGCGCTTCAGAGCGCTGCGAAGCATCTTGCACAGGAATTCCACGTACTGCTCGGCGTTCATGGATCTGACCTGCTTTTCGGCGGCGGCGTACGCCTCGTTCAGAATCGAAGCGCGCGCCTCCAGAATGACGTTTCGCTTGGCCATGGCAGCCGAGGAGCGGGCGCGAACCACGAGGGATTGACACTCGCGGTCGTTTGCCTCCCTCAGAGCGTCCAGCTCAGCCTCGCGCTGCGCCGCGTACTTCTCGCGGATGGCGGCGCATTCGGCCTCGGCGCGCTCGAGGATCTCTCGGGCATCCGCCTCGGCGTCGGCAATGATCTTGCCGGTTACTTTTTCCAGTCCGGTCATATTCGATTCAATTTCCTTCCTTCAGAATCCCACTCGGGCGGATCAAAGCACCGAGAAGGGGCAGAGGAATACCAGCATGATGGTAATGAGCAGGGAGAAGATGGCGTAGGTCTCCACCAGAGCGGCGGTGGTGATCGCCTGACCCAGAGAGTTGGGTCTCTTACCGATCAGATTGATACCCGCGGCGGCCACACGACCCTGACGAACGGCAGAGAAAAGGCCGGCGATGGCAATGGGAAGCGCGGCCATAATGTAGTAGCCGCCCTGCACAAAGGTGAGGCTCATGAGGTGGTCGGGGTCACCGAACAGACCGAGGGACATGAGCATCAGGAAGGAGGCGACCAGGCCGTACACACCCTGGGTCATGGGGAGCGCCATCATAGGGAATGCCTTACCGAACATATCGGGCTGCTCGGACAAGAGACCGGTGGCGGCCTCGCCTACGATACCGACGCCCTTAGCAGAGCCGATACAGGGCAGAACAACGGCCAGCGCCACGCCCAGCAGAGCCAGGTTGGTGCCCGAGAACAGACCGATGAACATGTCGGAGATGGGATTGGTTTCGGTGGTGGTCACATCGGTGGCGTTCGAGTAGCCGCCGATGGTGGTCACGCTCTCGCCGTCGGTGGATTCGTCAACGGTTTCGGTTTTGTCGGGAGCTCCGTCCGGTGCGGCGTCGGTCGCGAAGGCGGTAACACAGAGCAGAGAGAGGGCGACCAGCATGGTCAGAGCGAACAGGGCAAGCTTCTTAGCGGAATTTTTCATGGTAGACATACTCCTTAATTATTTTTGATGATCCAATTCAATTTCAACGGTAGAGAACTTTTCGCTGGGAAGGGCGGGCTCGAAGGGGGTACCGCCGTCCTCATAGAACTTACTGAAGAACTCCAGATACTGGAGTCGGCAGGTATGCACGAAGGCACCCAGCACGTTGATGGCCATATTCAAGCCATGGCCGATGGGCAGGACGACCAGCATCAGAATGATACCCGGCAGGCTGGCGCCCATGAGGGTTCCCAACAGGTTGAACACCTGCGCCATAACGCCCGCGGCCAGACCCAGCGCCAGAATACGGCTGTACGAGAGCAGGTCGGAGGCGTAGCTGATAAGGTCGTATAGTCCCTTCAGACCGAAGATAAACTTGGCGAAGATGTTCTTTTTCGCCCGTCCGAAGGTGAGGACGATCATGGCGACGCCCGCGATGACGAGGGCAAGCCCCACGGTCTTATGCAGGAACACCACGCCGATGCCCGCGAAGAGCACCCAGTAGGAGCCCACATCGAAGATTGCGGAGAATACATGCCCCTCCTTGCAGAGGATATAGAATTTCACCGCCATACCACCCACGATGTGGATAAGACCCATACCCAGCGAAATGATGAGGAAGGGGATGGGGTTGACCAGCGGGTTGAGGGATATCGGCTCTCCGCCAAGCGTCAGGGTCACGCCGTTGAAGAAGGGGACGGCGGCCTGCGCGGCCTCGGCAGACTCATAGCCCATAAAGGAAGTCATGATTGCGTAGGGCAGATCTCCGAACCAACCGCCGAACACGGCGCCCAGAATCACGCAGGAGATACCGCAGTAGCCAAACATGGTCATAGCCCGCTTCATACCGGGGGAGACCTGCTTGATCCGAGGGATCAGAAAGCCGCCAAGGGTTAGCAGAAGTCCGTAGCCCACGTCGGCGAACATCAGACCAAAGATGATGAAGTAGTAAATACTCATCACGAAGGTCGGGTCATAGGTTCCGTACTTGGGGTAGGAATACATCCCCACCACCCATTCAAACGTGGATGCATAGCCGTTGTTTTGAAGCAGGACGGGGACGTTGTCCTCGGGCGCAGGATCCTCCAGGCTGTACGCGCAGGGGAGACGATCCAGCGCGGCGGCCACACGTTCCTCCCTTACGGCGGGCACCCACGCCTCCAGCACCGCGCACTGCTCGGTGGCGGCCAATTTCTGCTTTTGGCGGGCGGCGGTAAGGGTGGTCATCTCCAAATCGTAGAGCACCTTGATTTCAGAGATCCCCTCCGCCATGTGATACAGGCGGTCGGTCATGGATTGGAGTTCATTTTCCAGTTGGCTCATACGCTGACGGCAGAGCTTATACTGCGCGGCGGCGGTTTGATCCTCGGAATCCTCCGCAAGAAGCCCCTTGAAGCTCGTCCGCGTAAAGCCGATTCCTGCCAGCGCGCGGGCAACGGCATCGCTCTCCTGCCGTAGCAGCAGGACGGCAACATACAGGGCATCCTTATCCCGTCCGACCTCCTCCACGCCGCCGCAGAACAGCGCCAGCGCATCGTCCGCCTCGGAGATGAGCGTCGCGGGGGGCAGGGTACCCAGCCACACCTCGCAGAGTGAGGTTCCCTCCGCCTCCAGGGGAGAGTCGTATTCCAGCCACGGGGTCAGAGAGCGGCAGAGCGCCTCCATGCGGTTGTACTCATTTTGCGCGGCGACCCGTCCGTCCCGCATCTGCAAAACCTCGGTTACCGCTTTCCGGGCGGCCTCAAAGCGTCCGGACGCAAAAAACTCCTCGGCCACAGCGTCCAGCGGACGGCTGCGCGGCTTCTCATGGACAGCGTACCCGTCCAGCAGGGACAGCGCCGCAGTCACGTCCGCGCACCTTCGCTCCGCCTCGGCTCGCGCCGTATCGCAATCGTACCGCAACAGGCTTCCGCCGTCAGGCAGATCATCCAAGGGCACCGAATCGATATCCACGCACCGTAGTCGCATGAGTCTGCGAACCAGCTTGTCCGCATCCCGCAAAGAGGCCAGCACGGTCAATTTTTTCATGACGGTTACTGACATAGTTCGTATTTATCCTTTCTTCCGCGCGTTGCTTGGCGCGCAGGTAATGCAGTCGCTCAGATATCGCAGAGCTCCCACTCAATATGCTTGACAGCCTCCCGCATTTTTTCAGCGGAGGACGCGCGTATGGCTTCGATATCCGCCTCTGCCTCCTCGCGGCTTTGGGTAATGAGTGATTCGGAGCGCTCGCGCACCATCTCCCGCCGCGACCGCATGTCCTCGGCCGTACGGGCGACGATCTCCTCGTTTTCACGGGCGCAAGCGGCCTCGCAATCGCTCACCTTCTCCCTCGCGGCGATGCGGGCGCGTTCCCTTATGGCGTTGGCTTCAGCCTCGGCTTCCAGTACTCTTGAAATGGCTTCTTTTGACAAGGATCTCACCTTCTTTCGGTTGGGTGCCGCTTCCGTGGTCTGCAAGCATCGAAAGCCTCCGTGTATGCGGCATCCCAAAAGTTTTACCAGTATATTGTACCACATTTTGTCTATGAATGCAATAGTTTTTTTACACTTTTACAAAGATTTTATACAATTTTTATACTACTTTATTCGACGTCGCGCGCCGGGGGCGCTGCTTTCTCCGTTCGCCGTTTCGGAGGCCGAAGAGTCAGCTCCGGCCAGCGCCACACATCCGCCGCGCTCAGGCATCGCTCCCGCACACTGCCCCTGCGGCTGGTAAATGCCAGCGCGCGTGTGACAACCAAGGCGGTCGGCGCCGCGTCCTCCGTCTCCGACGGCGACAGGCGCGCGGTCATGTCACAGGTCAAGCATCTGCGGTCAAATCGATAGACCGCCCCGCTTCCCTCCTCCGCGAAATCCGCCATAGCCTCCGTCCGCAGGGTACCCTCCGCCCAGGACAGCAGGCGCTCCGCCAAGGTTTCATAGAACTCGTTAAATCGAATCGCGGCAGGGGGGAGGGCTTCCGTCTCTTCCTCCTCCGCGCAAAGGCAGGCCGAGCTTAGGTGAGGGTAGGACAAGGCCACCTCCAGCACCGGGCAGGCGCCCGCGCGGTAAATCTGATGGATCCGCCGGTGATGCAATTGCATGGTAACGGTCACCTCCGATCAATGAATCAAGGCAAGGCTCTCTGACAGTATATGCGGCGGGGGGGTGACGCGCCATTAAGCTCAGAAAAAAAGAGGCTTTCTCAAGCCGCAACGTGAGAAAGCCACATTTTCATATATTCGTTAGGATTCGGCCGCGCGTTCCGAAACGGAATCGGCGCGCAGAGCGGCGTCTTCCCAAACGGGATACCCCAGCACCGACTCCATGTGCGCGGCGATGCGCTCCTGGAGCATCCGCGCGATGGCCGCGGACGTCATTTCGGCGTATTCCTCATACGGGATAGGCGGAAGGAAATGCACCTGCGTGTGGACAGGCTTCAGCCCCTTGATGCCAAAGGGCTTATAAGAATCCACCAGCGCCACGGGTACGATGGGGCGGCCGGATTTCAGCGCCGAACGGATGCACCCGCTGCGGAATTGATTCATGTAGTTGTCCTGCCCCTTGGCGCGGTAACCTCCCTCGGGGAAGACGAGGTAGATCTTCCCTTCCTTGACCTCCTCCCCGATCTCGTTGATGCATTGCACCTGCTGGCGGAGGTTGGTATTATCGATGCGCTTCCCGCGAACCAAGGCCACGTACTCATTGGCAATGGGCATTTTGGAGCGTTGCAAGTTCATGAGCACACGGCAGGGCTTGGGATGCCCCCACATGATGCCCAGGGCATCGTACTTTCCCTGGTGGTTGGCATACATGATGTACCCGCCGTCGTCGGGCAGATTTTCCAGACCGTAGTAGGATGTGGTCGCCCGCGCCGTCTTGGCCACCTTAGCGATCATGACCTTGCACAGCTCGTGGCAATCCTCCTCGGAATACCGCTCGGGGTGCTTGGCATATTTCCGCATCTTGGGCACGAAGTGGATGATCGACCCGATCCGCATGACGATGGTATAGTAAAAGCGAAACACGGCGCACCTCCTTTCGCGACACGGCACAATTTCATAATCACCCGTTTGGGCATCAATATACCACGAATTTGTAAAACGAGTATGAATTCAGCGGGAAATTTGAAAATTTTTTCATTCCCCTCATGGAAAGTTCTTGAAAAAGGGGGTGCGGGGGGGAAAACTTCTTGAAAGAAGTTTTCTCCCCCGCATAGTGTCCATTCAATCGAATCTTACTCCTCGATCGCAGCCTTCTGGGTCAGAACGGCGTGCATGATGGCGGGATCGAACTTCGGCTTACGGTCATAGGTATACAGACCGTTCATCTCCTGCTCCACGTCGGTGAGCTGGGTGTAGCAGAGGGCGCCCATCTTGGGATGGAACAGGATGGCCTCGGACAGACCCTTGAAGCGGGCGATGAACTCCTCCTCGGTCTTAGGTGCGTCACCGTAGCCCCAGCCTGCAGCCTCCTGGGGAGCCCAGCGGATACCGCCGTACTCGGATACGAAGGTAGGCTTAGCCTCCATGTGCATGTCCTTTCCGAAGATCCAGTGGACGTTATAGGTGCCTTCCTCCTTCAGCGCCTCATACTTGGCGGCGAACTTCGCGGGATCCTGCTCGTAGTCATGGCAGTCCATGATGTCGGTCACGTCGTCGATATGGCACCAGCCCGATGCGTCAATGTACATACGGGTGGTATCGTACTGACGGGTGATCGTCGCCAGCAGGCGGAAGAAATGGGGGTTCTGGTTGGGCTGGGTCTCGTTCAGAGGGCACCAACCGATGATGGCGGGATGGTTGAAGTCACGAGCCATGATCTCGCACCACTCGGGCAGGAAGTTCTCGTAAGCGGTTTGACGGGCAATATCCAGACCCCAGTTGCCGTGCTCGCCCCAGACGATATAGCCCTTCTTGTCGCAGTAGGACAGGAACAGGGGCTCGAATACTTTCTGGTGCAGACGGGCGCCGTTGAAGCCCATGGCCAAGGAGCGCTCCACGTCAGCCTCCAGCTCGGCAAGGGTGGAAGCGGTATAGATACCGTCGGGGTAGAAGCCCTGATCCAGCACCAGACGCTGGAATACGGCCTTGCCGTTCAGATAGAAGAAGCCGTCACGGCACTGGATCTTACGCATACCGAAGTAGGAAGCCACGGTGTCCTCACCCAGCGTCAGCTCCAAATCGTACAAACGGCCGTTGCCGACCTCCCACAGATGAAGCTCGTCCAGCTCCACCTCAAGGAGAGCCTTACCGCCGCGGACTACGACGGAAGCCTCGCCCTGCGCCTTACCCTCGTAGGATGCCTTGGC
>JAZQXS010000244.1:0-3851 GCA_045633025.1 Eubacteriales bacterium
CAAGAGGTAACATTCAAAATTGGAGATTGATTTATGAAAACACTGGACGGTATTTTATTTGCCCGCATGGTGGGCTCGGGCGCGGCGAACTTAAAAGCGCACGCGAAAGAAATCAACGACTTAAACGTATTCCCCATCCCCGACGGTGACACGGGAGATAATATGCTGCTGACGATGATGGGCGGTGTTCGCCACGATGAAGCCACCTCCGTGGGGCTTGACGAGATGGCGAACCGCGTATCCAGCGGAATGCTTCTCTCTGCAAGGGGGAATTCGGGTGTTATTCTCTCACAGTTTTTTGAGGGCATCAAAAACGGCTTTAAGGGACTTCAAACGGCAGATACCAAGGAGATCGGCGAAGCATTCCGTCAAGGCGTGAAGCAGGCCTACGGCTCGGTTATGACTCCAACCGAAGGAACGATACTGACCGTTGTGCGCGAGGCGACCGAATACGCCTGCGAGCAGAATACGGACACGCCCGAAGCCTTTCTCAATGCTTTTATCGATGAGGCAAAGCGTTCTCTCGCAAGAACTCCCGATCTGCTTCCCGTACTGAAAAAGGCGGGCGTGGTCGATTCGGGCGCGGCAGGTCTTATCTACATTGTTGATGGTATGATGAGAGCAGTAATCGGTGAGGATATTGCAGATTTCTCTGAGGCGTCCGAGAAATCGCAGGAGCTTGACCTTGACGCTTTCAACGAGGACAGCGTATTGGAGTTCGGCTACTGTACCGAGCTGCTTGTCCGCTTGCAGAACGCAAAGACCGATATTTCCGCCTTTGACGTGAAAGTGGTAACCGATTATTTGCAGACCATTGGCGACTCTATCGTAACTGTGCGTAACGGTAGCATTGTCAAACTTCACGTACATACAAAACGACCGCAGAAAGTGCTGGATTTCTGTCAGCGGTACGGCGAATTTCTCAAGGTCAAGATCGAAAATATGTCCTTGCAGCATAACAATATCGTGACAGAAGAGAAAGAACAAACTCCCGAAAAGGAGCGTAAAAAATACGGCGTGGTTGCCGTTGCCTGCGGAGAGGGATTGAAAGAGACCTTCCGTGAGCGCGGTGCCGACGTGATCGTGGACGGAGGACAGAGCATGAATCCCTCCGCCGAGGATTTCATTGCCGCCTTTGACGAGGTAAACGCTGACGTGATCTTCGTGTTGCCGAATAATGGAAATATTATACTGACCGCACAGCAGGCGGCGCATCTTTATGAAAAGTCCGACGTGCGCGTGATCGAAAGTACGACCATCGGCGCGGGATATGCCTCTCTTGCAATGCTCGACACAAGCTCGGGCGATACCGATGCCATTGTGGAGGATCTCCGGATGGCCATGGAGGGCGTTGTGACCGCCGAAATTTCCCATTGTGTCAGAGATGCTTCCATTGACGGTAAAGAGATCCACACGGGAGACTATATCGGCTTTGTCGGCAAGGAGATGCTTTCGGTCAACAAAAGCAGACTTGTGACCGTTTGCGAAAGCATTGATGCGTTAAACTTTTCAAAATATGATTTCTGCATTCTGATCTGCGGCAAGGACGCTACCGATGAGGAAGCACAGCGGATCGAGGCGTATATCAAGGCTCGGTATAAAAATAAGGAGCTTTACATCATAAACGGCGGTCAGGACGTTTATGATTATATTATGATCGTAGAATAAAACGGAGGTGCCTATGAAGGCGATCCTTTACATAGCAGCGGCGATATGCGGTTATTTCGTCGCAGGTATGAATCCCGCCATCGCTTTATCAAAAGCCATTTATAAGAAAGACATTCGGGATTGCGGTAGCGGAAATCCCGGCTTTACCAATTTTAAGCGCACCTTTGGAAACAAATGGGCGTGGTGGGTGCTTGTACTTGACCTTTCAAAAGCCGCCGTTGTCGTAGGACTTTTTGCGTGGCTTCTGTCCCGACAGGGAGTTGACTTTCAGCTTGGAGCGGCATATACGGGAATGTTCTGTATGCTCGGTCATGCCTTCCCGCTTCAGTTCAAATTCAAGGGAGGCAAGGGATTTCTTGTTTGCCTTTCCACAATGTACGTTATCGACTGGCGTGTGGGACTGATCGCTACGGGAATTATGATCGTGTTGCTGCTGATCACCAAATATATGTCGCTCTCCACGACTCTTGCGATGCTTCTTTGCCCGATATTGCTGATCCCGTTCGGCGCATCGATTCCCGTCATTTTGCTGGCGGTCGCCTGCGCGGTATTTATGGCGGTCAGACATAAAGAAAACTTCAAAAGGCTGATCAAAGGAACAGAGGCTACGTTTTCCTTGAAGGGTAAGAAATAATAAAGATCGCTCTATGGTTTTTTCGTTCCATTACCATCTTGCATAAAGATTCATTTTGTGATATAATACGGATAGGAACCATCCCCCAAAAGGCACGCACAAAGGAGGGAAGACCATGATCGACTTCACCCACATCGAAAAATACAAAGAGAATAACCGCATCGAGGCCAAAAAGGCTCTTGGCGGCCTGCCCCATAGCATTTGGGAGACCTATTCGGCCTTCGCCAACACGCTGGGCGGTATCATTCTGCTCGGCGTGGAGGAGCGCGAGGACAAATCGCTCCATCCCATCGACCTCCCCGATCCGGGGCTGTTGATCGAGGATTTTTGGGAGATCGTCAACGATCTCCGCAAGGTCAGCGTCAATATCCTCTCGGAGAAGGACGTGACCGTGGAGCAGATCAACGGCAAACGCATTGTGGCTATCCGTGTGCCCCGCGCGAGGCGCAGTGATAAACCCGTGTTCGTAGAGGGAGATCCTTTCTCGGGGAGTTACCGCCGCAACGGGGAAGGGGATTACCGATGCACGAAAGAGGAGGTTCACGCCATGCTGCGTGATGCGGCCGTCCAAGCCCAGGATATGGCCATGCTGGAGAACATGGATCTGACGGTGTTCGATTATGACAGCGTCAAACGATACCGCAGACGTATGGAAACCAATCGCCCGGATCATGCGTGGGAAGGCTTGGAGGATGCGGATTTCCTATACAAATTGGGCGCAGTAGGCAAATCGGGTGACGGTAAGTTGCATCCTACTGCCGCAGGACTTTTGATGTTCGGGTACGAATATGAGATCGTCAAGGAATACCCTGCGTATTTCCTGGACTATCGAGAGCAGATGGAGCCTGACACAGGCCGCACCGATCGTATCGTGTCCTCATCGGGAGATTGGAGCGGAAATATTTATGATTTTTACGTCCGTGTCTGCAACAAGATCACGCAGGAAATTTCCATTCCGCTCAGCCCGGACAGTGGAAATTGCACCTTGATTCACAATGCCCTCCGGGAGGCGTTGGCCAACTGCTTGATCAATGCCGACTACTTCGGCCGGCAGGGAATCGTCATCATCAAGCGTCCGGATATGATCACCCTGTCCAACCCGGGCGGCTTTCGCATTGACGTGGAAACCGCCAAGAGCGGTGGCGTGTCTGACCCGCGAAACAGCGGGCTGATTCGCATGTTTAACCTGATCGACGTGGGCGAACGCACGGGAAGCGGTATTCCCAACATTTTCAACGTGTGGAACAAGCTGGGCTGGCTCGCGCCTGTGATCACCGAGAGCTTTGATCCGGATCGGATCACACTGTCGCTCGTTTTGGGCGCCCATGAAAATCGAGCGTCCGAGGCTGTAACTGTCATGGGGAAAACCACGCGCTCCAAGTCCCAGATTCAAAAGCAGGCAGTAATTGCATATCTGACCGAAAGAGTCGAGGCGCGAACCGTGGAGGTGGCGGGACTATTGGGGGTCAAGTATGCGCGGGCGCATCGGTTGCTGACCGAAATGGTGGCCGAGGAAACCGTGGTGACGGACGGCGGAAAGCGGAATCGC
>JAZQXS010000245.1:0-2061 GCA_045633025.1 Eubacteriales bacterium
TTGACGTGAGCGGTGTAGGCGGCGGTCTGCCAGATCTGGTTCAGGCGCTCGTCGGAGCATTCGAAGGAGCCCTCGTAGTCCAGATCCAGGTAGTGGAACACGCCCTGGATGGCCTTGAAGGAAACCGAAGCCTCCTCGTCAACCAGCTCCACGCAAACGAAGCGCTGACCCGACTCGTTGGTCTCGTTAGCCGAGTAGAAGCCCACGTTCATGACGCGGTCGCGGATGGCGTGGTCGTTGGTGGTGTTCTTGACCTTGAGGGGAGTCAGAGCCTCCATAACGCTCTCGCCGGTGCGGACGATGATGTTGCAGCGTGCCTCGTCGGCGGTGCCCTTGGAGCCTGCGCCCCAGACCATGAGACGGATGCTGCCGGGGAACTCACACCCGTAGTCCAAAACCAGCTTGGCGCGGGGCTTTCCGGGGGTGTTCTTCATGGCGCAGTTCTCCCCCCAGCCCAGGGTGATCTGGTTGCTTCTCTCTTGGAGCAGACACTCGGGGTTACTTACGTCACCCTCGGTGTATACCACGCGCTTGGGGGCGAGGTAACGGCGGGTACGGGGGTCGGTGATGCTACCGTTCAGGGCGGGGATCTTCTGATTGATCTTCATAGAAATATCTCCTAACTGTATTGATTGTTTTCGTCAAAGAGCAGAGGTGTCGTGATGAGTGTATTATATCATGTTATACGAATTTTTGCAAGATGTTTGGGAGGATTTTTTTCATTCAAACAAAAAATATCCGCTCTGCGCCGCAAAGCGGGGGGGATTTTGCTCGCGTCGGCGGTGCTCCTCGGGGGAGTGGCGCCCGTATCGGCGGCCGATGCGGAGGGGAACGGCGCGGCGGCGTACATAGCGGAGGGACTGCTTTCCTGCGCCGAAACGCTGGAGCTGTCGGCGTACGCCGTACCCGCCTCCGCGCTGGGGCAGGTGTACGCCGAGGCGCTGTACGGTCACCCGGAACTATTCCACGCGGCTTTGCGGCTGTCCTTTTCCGCCGTCGGAACGGGGGAGGCGCGGATGGTGACCGAGATCTACCCTGTCTACCTCCTGACGGGGGATGCGCTGACCGCCGCGCGCGCCTTCTACCGCGACACGGTGAGCGCCGTTCTATCCGACATGGACACGGCCTTCGGGGGACGTTCGCCCTCGGAGGTCGAGATCGCGCTGTATCTCCACGATCATCTGGCGGATCGCTACGCCTACGACACCCGCGAGAGCGGGCAAAACGCCGATGCGTACACGTTCTTTCGGGACGGTGTGGGGATCTGCCAGGCCTACGCGCTGGCATTCATGGCGCTGGCGGGCGCCGCGGGGCTGGAGGCGGATTTCGTTTCCTCGGCGGCCATGGATCACGCCTGGAACCACGTCCGCGTGGACGGGGTGTGGTACCACGTAGACGTCACCCGCGACGACCCCATCCCTGCTCAGGAAGGGGGCGAGGAGGTCAATCACACCCGCCTGTTGCGCTCGGACGAGGGCATGGCGGCGCTGGGGTATCACGGCTACACCTGCGCGGGCGGTCACGCCTGTACCGACACCCGCTTTGAGCCCGACGGGGAAGCGGCCTTGGCAGGATTTCACGATGGGTTGCGCCCCTGCGGGGACGGATGGCTGGGGGAGGCCGAGGACGGCGCGCCCGTGGCGGTCGAGGCTTCCGAGGACGGCTTTTCTACAGGCGAGCGGGGCGACACGGACGGGGACGGAAAAATTACCCCCGCCGATCTCTTGGCGGTCTATGATGAGGAATACCCCGAAGCATGGCGGGGGTGGCTGCGCTTTGAACTGACAGGAGGGATGTGACACGCAAAAGGGACGGGTAAAGGCTGGTTCTCATAAGGAAGTTTGTTTTTTCTTGTAGGGACCGTCTCGCTACGGCTTCGCCTGCCTCGATGGTCAAAAAAGCATAATTGCTCTGCGGAAGACAAACCTGCTAAGAAAAGTCAATAGATTTTTCGAAAATAATTGAGAAAATTTTTGCTGAAATTGGTGTTAACAAGAGAAGCACCAAAAGGGCGAAAAGGAGTGAATTTTTTCGCCCGAAAGGTATTCAGTTGTATGTATT
>JAZQXS010000246.1:0-1581 GCA_045633025.1 Eubacteriales bacterium
GCTGTTTTGCAATGTAAAGCCCGATTGTGTCATTGAAAATATCACCCTCCCCAACCTTTATGAAGCACCCTTAATGCTTGAAAATTCAAATTTTTCTTCTGTCGTATGCCGCGAGCTGAGTATAGATGCTCCCGCTCCCGAGCTTGAGGAGTGGCAGCAAATGGTGGAGCGTATTAAATCCAGGCCCTATACCGTGAGGATTGGTCTTGTAGGAAAATATGTAGGACTTCACGATGCCTATCTGTCGGTTGCCGAAGCCCTTCGACACGCAGGATATTTCCACAATACTCATATCAAGATCGAATGGATCGACTCCGAAACACTGACTCCCGAAAACTATGAAAAGGCTCTTGCGGGACTTGACGGTATTCTTGTCCCGGGCGGATTCGGCAGTCGCGGAATCGAGGGCATGATCCTTGCCGCAAAATATGCGAGAGAAACGGGGCTTCCGTACTTTGGCATCTGTCTTGGAATGCAGATTGCTGTCATCGAATATGCGAGAAACGTTGCAGGTATCCCTGATGCAAATTCGGGTGAGTTTGACGAGCAGTGCAAGCATAAGGTTATCGATTTTATGCCCGGGCAGAGCGACGATATTGACAAGGGCGGCACACTTCGTCTCGGTGCATATCCCTGTGAGATCAAGCCCGGAACAACGATGGAGCATTGCTACGAGACGAGTCACATCAGCGAGCGACACAGACACCGTTATGAATTCAATAACGATTACAGAGAGGCACTTATAAATTGCGGTTTGACGCTGAGCGGTACCTCTCCCGACGGCAGACTGATCGAAACGGTGGAGCTGAGCGACCGTCCCTTCCACGTCGGTGTTCAGTATCATCCCGAGTTCAAGAGCCGTCCAAATAAGTGCCATCCACTTTTCAAGGGCTTTGTTGGTGCAGCGTTTGAACACGCCGAGGGAGGAAGAAAATGAGCATAGATCAAGCAATTCACGAGGAATGCGGGGTGTTTGGCGTAATCGCTCCCGAGGCGACTGACGTCGCAAACTATTGCTATTACGGTCTTTATGCCCTTCAACACAGAGGTCAGGAGGGATGCGGAATCGTAGTCAATGATGACGGCGTTTTCGTCTCCCACAAGGATCTTGGGCTTGTCGCCGAGGTTTTCCCGGCGGAGCGCCTTGCCAAGTTTCCGAGAGGAACGATGGCAGTCGGACACGTAAGGTACGGAACCACGGGCGGAAACAACAGAAACAACTGCCAGCCCATTGAGGTCAATCACCAAAAGGGAAGGATGGCGCTTTGCCACAACGGAAATCTTTCAAATGCAGTGGAACTGCGTTCTGAACTTGAAATGACGGGTGCTATCTTCCATACCACAAGCGATACCGAAACCATAGCTTATATCATCACCAAAGAACGCTTGCGCACTTCTTCTATCGAAGAGGCAGTATCGGCGGCTATGAATACGCTGGATGGTGCTTATTCCTTGGTGCTGATGTCACCGCAAAAGCTGATCTGCGCACGCGACCCTTACGGCTTCCGTCCCCTCTGTTACGGCAAGACAGCCGACGGTATTTACGTAGTAGCATCAGAATCCTGTGCGCTTCGGGCGGTC
>JAZQXS010000247.1:0-5658 GCA_045633025.1 Eubacteriales bacterium
GGTGCACGGGTCTTTCCTCCTTACTCATGTATTTCAGGTTTGATGATCAATCCTCGGACTCAACCGACAGGATTCCTCGCTCGTCCTCAGTAAGAGGCACAATGGCAGGCTGGCAGTTGAAGCCCAGATCGCCCGTGGGCGCGAACAGGGTTGTCCAAACCGTCCCGTCTTTGTCCACGAACAGGTTATTATGTCCGCCGTTGCGCAAAAGCAGGCGGGTCTCGCTATACGGGTCCATGAGGTTGTCCGAGACGGCGATCATGGAGTCATAGGTTGTGATGAGACGTCCGCTTGCATCGTAGGACTGATTATAGGTTGCGGCTGTGAGGTAATACTTTCCATTGTGCTTCAGAATGGAGCACCCCTCAAAGCCCACAGGCAAGCCGTCTGCGGCGTACAGGGAGGTGAAGTCTCCGGCAAAGCCCGGTGTATTGGCGTTGGTTTGGCAAGCCGCCATCAGAAAGCGAGCCTGCCAAAACGGCGGCAGCGACCCGCCGACGAGCCCGCCCGGCAGACGAAGAATCGCGTTGCATATCAAAAACTCTCAAAAATAAAAATAGTACCTCTGCTGTGAAAGAAGACCATACACCCATCCTTCGGGTGTCACCTCCCCGCGATCTTTCAATTCCTTGCTCAGAACAGGCAACCTCGCGGCACATACGGTTTACCGCTTAATGCTGCTTGATCCCTCACCTGACATGGTTCACGGCTCCGCATTGCGCAAGACCCATTCCTCAACACAAGAAAAAGAACTCTATTCGGAGAAGATCGGCTCTCAGGAGGGGAATCCACCCCTGCTGTAGCGGGTTGCAGGTACAGGGCGCCGCTATCTCCCCGGCTGGTATGGCCTACTTTCACAGCAGAAATACTGCTACTCGGCTATTATACCACACTTTTTGTTTTTTTGCAAGAGGTATTGAAAAGATTCAAGAAAATTTCACAATTCAATCATAGAACGATTCGGGAAGGGAGGACGGGGAAAACCCCTTCCCGGAAGTTTTCCCCGTCAAGAATCCGTATCAGATGCGAGAAAGCATGGCCTTGAGGTTCTCATAGCCCTTAGCGATGGCCTCGATGCAATCCTCGGAGCCCTCGAACTCGATGGAGCAGTAGCCGTCGTAGCCGGCTCTCTTGAGGATTTGCAGGCACTTTTCCACGTTGCAATCGCCCTCGCCAACGATGGCGCCCTTGAAGTAGTTGCAACCGCGGGTCTGTCCGAAGCCGGGGGCAGGGGTGGCGGACTTGTACATATCCTTGGCGTGGACATGGATCGCATAGGGAGCCACGCGGGAGACGGCGGCGCAGTTGTCCTCGTCAGCGCAGACAAAGTTACCTACGTCCACCAGCAGACCGTAGTTATCGTGAGCCACAGCGTTGAAGAGCTGCTCCACACGGTAGGAATCCTGGGCGATGAAGCCGTGGTTCTCGGTACAGGTCTTGACGCCCTTTTCGGCGGCGTACTCGGTGACGGCGCGGGCGTTGGCGGCGATGGTGGGGAGCATCAGACCGAAGGAGCGGGAGGTGCCGGTCTTACCCACGCCGTAGCAGACGTCGTGGCGCATGACCGAGCAACCCAGGATCGCGGCGATGTCCACCTGCCCCTTGAGGCGGGCGACCTCGGCAGCAGAGCCCTCGGGATCGGCGTAGTAGAGGTTCGCGCCGATGGTGTAGGCGTTGATGGTCATACCGTACTTTTCGGCCTCCTCGCGGAGCTTGTAGGCGTACTTGACCTGCTCCTCATAGGTAGGAGCGGGCATATCCAAAAACTCAATGGCCTCAAAGCCCATGGAGTGAGCCTGCTTGATGGTATCGATGTGGGCGAGCTTACCCGCGCCGACATACTGCTGGAAGGAATAGGAGCTGACAGAGATTTTCATGGCAATAACCTTGGCTTTCGCCTTGCGAAAGCATCCTTTCTTGTTCAATTGAGAGTGTATTTCGATTGTTTATTCCAGACCGAAGGTCTTTTCCTTCAGGTCAAGATAGTACAAATAATTTTCCGGAGTCACGTCCGGCGGACAGCGGTGATCGCAGAACGGGATGTAGCCGCCCCGAGCCACGAGGGGCTCCAGGGTCTTCATGTAGGCCTTGATCGACTCCTTGCCCTCGATCATCTTCATCTTGTCGAATCCGCCCATGATGCGCAGATCCTTGCCGTACTCGGCAAACAGCTCGCCGGGATGGGCGCAGGAGTTGACCTCATAGGGGAACAGGCAGTTGATGCCCGCGTCCAGGAAATACGGCAACAGAGGGCGCACGTCTCCGTCGCAATCGGTGTACCAGATATCCACCCCGTACTTGTGGAGCTTATCCCCGATCCGTTTGTAGCAGGGATAGACGACGGATTTGAAGAAATCCATATTCACCAGCGGGCCGTTCTTGCAACAGATGTCCTCCCAGCCGCTGGCATAATCAAAGTGGTAACGCGGAAGCACGGCATCCAGGAAGTCCTCCACGATCTGGCATCTGGTCTCCACCATATCCGCCACCATGTCGGGATAATCTGCGACGGCGTAGGAAAGCCCCTCCACCGTGAGCATATCCCGCACCCGTCCGATCATGGAGCCGCAGTCAATGCCGACGGGGTAGGTACGATCATCCGAGCAGATGGAATCCAACCATTTGAAATCCGGCTTTCTGAAGTCTGCTCCCCGAACAAAGCTGCGTTCCTTGACCGCCTTCCAGTCCTCGGGGGTCTCGATGGAACTGCCGAGGTAATGGGGGATGGAGGAATGCCCGTCCTTGGGGATCTCCACGATCAAGCCGTTAGGGTCGATCTTGATCAGAGACTTCTCTTTTTCCTCCAGGATCTTCTCCTCAAAGCCGGGACACATATCGAAATGTCCCCCCACGATCGCAGGCGTTTCGAAGGCAAAAAACTGATTTGCCTCCCATTCATTCGTAATATGATTCTCCAGGAAAATGTCCCATGTCTGATAGTTTTCACGCCAGTAACCGAACTCCATGTTGACGGTTCGGTCGAAGGGCTGATAGTGCATTTGCGCATTGAAGCGCTCGCGCTGGGTCATGGTACCTTTCCAAGGCTTTCTTGGTTCCATCAATCATCTCTCCTTTTTACCAGTATATATAACGGGGACAGGTAATCAAGCTGCTTTTTCAATATCGGGCTATCCCCAACAAGCTCATATCTGCAACTCTGCCAGCGTCCCTGTTCGTTCAGGATGAGCATATCCCACCAACCGGAAGACTGACCGGAACGATGATATCGAGGTCTTTTCGGCCTTTTCTGTTCATGATGCCATCCTCCTGTCCGAGTTTTGCTGTCCACATCCCTTATTTTACACGAAACAGGACGAAATGTCAAGTATATCGGGAAAAATTACTATGCAAATCTGCCAAAATTTTCTCCTGCCGTGTACGCCGCTCGAATACTTTTTTGTAAAAAACTGAAAAAACATATTGCATAATCCGTCCATTCGTGTTATAATAAAAAGGATAAGTTATACTGACCGTCACCGATGACAAAACCGATCACAGATAGGAAATATATGGATACCTTCAAGCTCAAAAGCGACTATATCCCCACAGGCGACCAGCCCGCCGCCATTGCATCCCTGGTGGAGGGGCTGAACAACGGCAAAAGGATGCAGACCCTCCTGGGCGTGACGGGATCGGGTAAGACCTTCACCATGGCCAACGTCATAGCGCAGGTCAACCGCCCTACCCTCATTTTGGAGCCCAACAAAACCCTGGCGTCTCAGCTCTGCTCGGAGTTTCGCGCCTTCTTTCCCGACGCAGCGGTGGAGTACTTCGTGAGCTATTATGACTACTATCAGCCCGAAGCCTACATTCCCGGCAAGGATATGTATATCGAAAAGGATGCCCTCATCAACGATGAGATCGACCGCCTCCGCCACTCGGCCACCTCTGCGCTCTTCGAGCGGCGTGACGTCATCATCGTGGCCTCGGTATCCTGCATTTACTCCCTGGGTGACCCGTCGGAGTATAAGGATCTGGTGATCCCTCTCCGCCCCGGCATGATCATGAGTCGGGAGGAGCTTATCCGCAAGCTGGTGTTCAACAGCTACACCCGCAACGACATGAACCTGACTCGCGACAGCTTTCGCGTGCGGGGCGACACCGTGGAGATCATCCCCGCCAATCAAAGCGATACCGCTCTGCGGGTGGAGTTCTTCGACGAGGAGATCGACCGTCTGTCTGAAATCAACATCGTCACGGGAGAGCTGATCCGCCTCCTGTCCTACGCCGCCGTATACCCCGCCACCCACTACGCCGTGTCCGACGAAAAGAAAGAGGCGGCGCTGGGCGAGATCTGGCGGGAGATGGAGGAACGGGTGGCGTATTTCAAGGCTGAAAACAAGCTCATCGAAGCGCAGCGTATCGAGGAGCGGGTCAAGTACGACATCGAAATGCTCCGCGAGGTAGGCTTTTGCTCGGGCGTGGAAAACTATTCCCGCATTTTGACGGGACGCGAGCCCGGAGCCACCCCGTATACTCTGCTCAACTACTTCCCCGACGATTATCTGCTGTTCATCGACGAATCCCACGTCACCATCCCCCAGGTAGGCGGCATGAGCGGCGGCGACACGGCGCGGAAGAAAAATCTCGTTGACTACGGCTTCCGCCTCCCCTCCGCCTACGACAACCGCCCTCTGTACTTTGAAGAATTCGAGGAGCGCATGGGACAGACGGTGTTCGTTTCGGCCACGCCTGGCAAGTACGAATTGGAGCATACCGAGGGGACGGTAGAACAGATCATCCGTCCCACGGGACTCCTGGATCCCATCATCCACGTCCGTCCCATCGAGGGGCAGGTAGATGACCTCATGGGCGAGATCAAGACCCGTACCGCCCGCGGCGATCGGGTGCTGGTCACCACGCTGACCAAGAAAATGGCTGAGGATCTCACGGATTATCTGGACGGCAACGGTGTCAAGGTGCGCTACCTCCACCATGACGTGGACACCTTGGAGCGTATGCAGATCATCCGTGACCTGCGATTGGGCGTTTTTGACGTGCTGGTGGGCATCAACCTCCTCCGCGAGGGCTTGGATCTGCCCGAGGTATCGCTGGTGGCCATTTTGGATGCCGATAAAGAGGGCTTCCTGCGCGCCGAGCGCTCCCTCATCCAAACCATCGGCCGCGCCGCCCGTAACGAGAACGGTACGGTCATCATGTACGCCGACACCATTACCCACTCCATGGAGGTGGCGATCAGCGAGACCGCCCGCCGCCGCGCCATCCAGGACGCCTACAACAAGGAGCACGGCATCACGCCCAAGACGGTCATCAAGGATATCCGTGACGTCATTGAGATCGGCGCCAAGGAGGAGGACACCCGCCACAAGCGCAAGGGCACGGGCATTGATACAGTAGAGGACACCGCCCCCGCCAAGAAGCGCAAGATGTCCGCCAAGGATCGCGAGGCCATGATTGAGAAGCTGACCCGCGAGATGAAGCAGGCGGCGAAGGAGCTGGAATTCGAGAAA
Organism: Eubacteriales bacterium; assembly: GCA_045633025.1. GTDB lineage: Bacteria > Bacillota > Clostridia > Oscillospirales > CAG-272 > CAMEON01. The sequence continues at coordinate 5,472 of JAZQXS010000247.1, forward strand.
GCGGCTTATATCCGAGACGAGATCGCGCGGTTGCGATCCGGTAAATAAAGGGAATCTCTAAAAATTCATCACACGAAAAATCGGCGGAATCTTTTCCGTTTGCCCACGGAGTGGGCGCTTCACGAAAATCCCTTCGCGTAGGGTGAACTACGCGCGCGGAATTTTGTTTCATCTGACGAAAAATCTT
>JAZQXS010000248.1:0-13421 GCA_045633025.1 Eubacteriales bacterium
GTAGCGTGATTACAGTGCTTCACCCCTGAGAAATTCAGGGGTGAAGCATTTTTTGTTTGCCCCGAAACATTGAAAGGAGCATTTCAACATGTCTGAAGAAAACCTGTACACCTTTGAAAACGAAGAATACCGCAAGACTTACTGGCATACCTGCTCTCACATTCTGGCTCAGGCCATGAAGCGCCTGCACCCCGAGGTCAAGCTGGCCATCGGCCCCGCCATCGACAACGGCTTCTACTACGACTTCGACCCCCCCACCCCCTTCCCCCAGGCTCCGCTGGGGGAGGTGGGGGCCTGCGCAGAGGTCTACGAAGTCGCCCTGGCGGTAGAAGCTGATGGTCGCGTCCTCGGGAAGCTCCTCAATGAGCTGAACCTTGTAGGGCTCGTCGCGCTCGGTCATAAAGGCGTTGGCCTCGGCGCGGGGGAGCTCAAAGCGCTCGATCTTGTGGTTTTCCTTGACGATCTTCTTCATCTCGCCCTCCAGCGCCTTGAGCACGTCGGGGGTGAAGGAGACGTCGCTGTCGAAGTCGTAGTAGAAGCCGTTGTCGATGGCGGGGCCGATGGTGAGCTTGGTGGCGGGGTAGAGACGCTTGACGGCCTGCGCCAGGATGTGGGAGGCGGTGTGGCGGAAGACGTGCTTACCGTCGGCGTCCTCGAAGGTGAGGAGCTCCACGTCGGCGTCGGCGTCGATGATCTGCGTCATACCCACCAGCTTACCGTTCACGCGGGCGGCGATGTGGGCGCGGGTGACCAACTCGGCGGCGGCCGCCGCGTCGAAGACGGACAGGGGGGCGTCGAAGGTCATGGATTTTTCTTTGAAATTGATTTGCATGGTTTTTATCTCCTTATGGGTTATAGAATCATAGGTATCGGCAATCGGTTAGCGGTTTGCCAGGCAATAGAGGATCCACAATCCGAGGGCGGAGGCGATCACGGCGATCACCGTCAATATCACCACACATCGTCTGATCGTGGAGAGCTCTTGATACTGCTTGAGCGCCAAGTACTCCTGTACCTCGGCTTCGGTGGGCTTGGAGTCGTAGAGACGGTAGAATTCGTCGAGCTTATCACCGCCGGGGGTCTCGTGCTGGAAGATATCCTCGGGGAGCGGCTGACCGTTTTGGAGCATTTGCAGATAGGCTTGGTTTTCCTCATCGGTGCAATCCGTTCTTTCCAGCATACCGATGTCCAGCTTGGTGTAGCGGATCTCTTTTTGTATATCGAAAAGCTTTTTGCTCATGTCAAGACTCCTTTCAAAAGAGCAATATGGAAAACATAAACCCCGAAGGCCGTCCGAAAAGACAGCCTCCGGGGTGCATTTCATTCAAAAACACACGGTTCCACCCGAATATTTTACTCATGGGCGCGTATCAAAAACGCATAAGTACCCTATTCACTTGCAAACAAAAGGGCGGTATCCGTCCGAGCTTTTGGCGGGGGAACTTGCAGCCGATCCGAGTGGAAAGGTTCCCTTCTCTGTCGCCGTCCCTCGGGGGACGTGTTCCTTTCGGCGGGAGAGTCCCGCAAAGGCGTTACTTCTTGCTACGGTTATAGTCCGAGCGGGGGTTCATGACCTCGCGCCAATCGAGATCGCCGCGATCGATGGCCATGACGAGCACCTCGGCGGTGGCGATGTTGGTGGCTACGGGAATATTGTACATATCGCACATCCGAAGCAACTCGTGCTCGGTTTCGTCGTAGCCCGCGGTGGGACGTGTATCCCGGAAGTACAAGAGCACATCGATTTCGTTGTAGGCAATGCGGGAAGCGATCTGCTGCTCGCCGCCTTGCTCGCCCGTGAGCAGGCGCTCAATGTTCAGACCGGTTGCTTCGGAAATGTATTTCGCCGTGATATTGGTGGCGCACAGATTGTGTTTGCTTAAAATGCCACAGTACGCTATACAGAACTGAGTCATCAGCTCTTTTTTCAAATCATGTGCAATAATTGCTATTTCCATTCGCAAACCTCACTTTTCCGTTTTTTACGGTTTGCCGGGGAAGAAGACAGCCTTCCCAAACTACCGATATGCACTATTATACCACACAAGACCCCCATTTGTCAATAATATCTCAAAATATTTTTAGAAAAGTTTTTAATTTTGGTCATTTCAAGGCTTGTTTTTTGCCGAAAAATATGTATAATGATAAAATGTAGATATATATCTCGATAAGGAAGGTGCAAACTCATGATCCAAGAAATGAACCGATACCTGGCCGAGCGTGACCCCGTGGTCGCCGCTGCCATTGACGCTGAGCTGACCCGTGAGCGCGACGGTCTGGAGCTGATCGCCTCCGAGAACGTTGTTTCTGAGGCCGTTATGATGGCCGTCGGCAGCGTTTTGACGAATAAATATGCGGAGGGTTACCCCTCCAAGCGCTACTACGGCGGATGCCAGTGCGTGGATGTGGTGGAGAACATCGCCATCGAGCGCGCCTGCAAGCTGTTCGGCGCCAAGTATGCCAACGTCCAGCCCCACTCCGGCTCTCAGGCTAATACCGCTGTGTATATCGCCCTGCTCCAGGCCGGCGATACCGTTATGGGTATGAGCCTCGCTCACGGCGGACACCTGACCCACGGCTCCCCCGTGAACCTGTCGGGTCTGTACTACAACTTCGTCTCCTACGGCGTGGAGGACGATACCCACACCATCGATTACGATAAGCTGGAGGCGCAGGCCAAGGAGGTCAAGCCCAAGCTGTTGGTAGCCGGCGCATCCGCGTATCCCCGCGTGATCGACTTCAAGCGTCTGGCTGAGATCGCGCATAGCGTGGGCGCATACCTGATGGTGGACATGGCGCACATCGCAGGCCTTGTGGCCGCCGGTGAGCATCCCTCCCCCGTTCCCTATGCCGACGTGGTCACCACCACGACCCACAAGACCCTCCGCGGTCCTCGCGGCGGTCTGATCCTCTGCAACGATGAGGAGATCGCCAAGAAGATCAACAAGGCGATCTTCCCCGGCATCCAGGGTGGCCCTCTGGAGCACGTCATCGCCGGTAAGGCTGTTTGCTTCGGCGAGGCGCTGGAGGATTCCTTCAAGGCATACCAGCATCAGGTGATTCTGAACGCCAAGGCGCTGGCCGAGGCGTTGCTTTCCGAGGGCTTTGAGCTGGTGTCCGGCGGTACCGATAACCACCTCATGCTGGTCGACCTCCGTCCCATGCACATCACCGGCAAGGAGATGGAGAAGCGCCTGGACGAGGTTCACATCACCGTCAACAAGAACGCCATCCCCAATGACCCCGAGAAGCCCTTCGTGACCTCCGGTGTCCGTGTCGGTACTCCTGCCGTGACCACCCGCGGTCTTAAGGAGGAGGACATGAAGACCATCGCGCATCTGTTCAAGCTGGTCGCTACCGACTTCGAGAATTCCGCTGACGAATGCCGCGCTGTCGTCAAGGGGCTTTGCGAGAAGTATCCCCTGTATGAATAATTGATACTAATTTACGAATAAAATCTTGAATAGAGAGAATGCCTCCGGCGGATTAAGGACCCTTTTCAAAAGGTCCTTAAGAATCCCCTAAACTTTAAAAAAATGCTGTTGTATGTATTTGCTCGCTGTTTCATGGATGGATATTTGCCTTCACCGTGGGTCCCTACCCACTGGGGTGTTAGAGTAGCTTGAGAACGGATTCACTTTCAAGATTTTGATTGAGGATTAGTAGGAATTTGCAAAAAGGAGAGGAATGTACGTTCCTCTCCTTTTTTCGATCAGTTATCTTTCTTGCCGAGCGCCGCGGCTCCGCCCAGCACCGCAACAAGACTCACAAAGCTCAAAAGAGTCGATGCGCATCCCGTTTTGGCGGGAATCGGGTTGGTTTCGGATTCGGTTTGGGATTGATTGGGGGCGGAATCGGTCGCCTCGGTCGCCTCGGTCGCCTCGGTTGGCTCGGTTGGCTCGGTCGCCTCGGCAGTCTCGTCCGACCAATCCGTATCCGCAGGCGCGGTGACGGGCTCTGTTTCGGGTTCGGTTTCCACCTCAACGGGCTGATTTACGGTCAGCGGCTGGGTGTACATGGTGAATACCCGCCCGTCCTCTCCGATCCTGTGCTCGGAGGAGGTGATGAAGGTCAGAGGCTCGTCATTCTCACAAGTGATGCGATTGCCGCTGACCGAGGCCTGCCCCTCCAGCACCTCGATGCAGATCGTCTCGCAGAGGGAGGCGGAGCGGTTGTAGGCCGTGACAGTATGGGCGAGGGTCAAGGAGTCGCCTGTCTCAAGGGTGGGGATCGTCACGAGCTCTACCTTGTTCGGCGCGGCCTCCAGCAGGTAGGCGTGATCGTTGGTCAGACCCGCATATCCCCACAGGAAGTAATCGGCCATGGTCTGAACGCGCCCCGCCAGTGTCCAGGGGTAAATGCTGATCCCTCGGATGAGGCAAGCGCGGAGGTCTTGCCGGTCGTATCCGGCGTAGCTGGGATTGTGCGTTCCGTTGTAGGATCCGATGAAGCTCATGACGCTTCGCACATCCGAATCCGAGCTGCTTCCGCCCATCAGACCGGAGCTCAGGCATCCTACCGACATCGCGGGGTAATCCCTCCGCATAGCGGCCATGATGCTTTGATTGAACGTAATGACCGAGCATTGCGCGTACATATCGTACTCGTCGATCAGATCCCGGATGGCGGGCACGATGGCGGGGTCATCGGATTTGATCTCAATGAACAACAGGCAGTCCTTGCCCTGAAACCATTCCAGATACTCCTCCAGAGTGGGAATGCGGCATTGGTTGTAGGTCGGGTCATCGGCGAAGTAGCCGCAGGCGTACAGCTCCTTGAGCTCGGCCAGCGTGGATTCGCGGATGACCAGATCCTCGTTGCAGGTGCGTCCCGTGGTATCGTCATGCATGGCGACAACGTAGCCGTCTCGGGTCATATCCACGTCCAATTCAATGACGTTGGCGCCCAGTTCATACGCCAGAATGGAGCCCTCCAGGGTGCATTCGGGCGCAAGAGAGGGGACGCCGCGGTGGCCGATGTTGGTGGGTACACGGGTCAGCGTGTTTTCTGCCAGCTTGTTGCACGCCACATCCAGATATTGGGCGGTCTTGTCGGTCACCACACCCACGGCGCCCGACAGGAGGGCGGAGTAGATCTCGGTCGAATCCGCCGCATCCGAGCCCCACGCCCAGACGTTGACCTGCCGCTCGTAGAGGTACTGCACGTCCTCGTTTCGGCAGAGACCCACGGGCAGAATGGCCACCGAGGCATTGTAGGTCTTGACCGCTCGGCGGATATCCAAAAGCTGCTCGGCGGAGAGATCGGCCGCGTCGGCGTAGGCGTCGCGCAGATCCAGAATTCCTACGCATTGGGGTAACCGCTCCCGCGCGTATTTCAGAAGCTCCTTGTCCGAGCACATGAGCTGGACGTCGTAGAAGTAGATGCTTCGGAGGTAGTCAGCCAGCGCGTCGGCCGCGGCTCTGTTCGGAATGCGGAAGCATGGGATGACCTTGTATTGGGTCTGCGTTAGGATCTCGCCGACCGTGGAGATGGGCTTGTGCGCGGCGTCCAGAATCTCCAGCCTTTCGTTGATGTCGTACACGGCGGAGGCGGGGAGGACGTCACCGCTCATCATATCCGTGAGATCGTCCCGGGTATGGATGGGACGCACTACGGCCACGTCGCCCACGATGTTGGTCACCGGTTGGGCAACCGAGATGAAAGAGGGGGCAACCGTGAGCTCCTGATAGCCTGCCGCCCGGGCGTTGCGCTTGACCTCCTCGGCGGTGAGAGGGCGGTCATAGAAGCGAAGGTTTTTGTAGATGGCGGAATAACTGCGGTTGGAGGCGCTTTGGCCGATGAAGAGGTCATCCGCCCCCATGTAAAGGTCGCAATCCGCCCGCGCCAGTTCTACGCCGTCCACATACATAATGACGGAGCCGCCGTACTCACAGGTGAAGGTCAGCAGATGATCCTGCAAGTACAGCATACTCTGAGGAATCTTGGGGCGGGTATTGCCGCCCCCGAATTTCCACTCGATGACGTCCTGAGAAACACGGCGGAACAATGAGAAGTTATCGTTCGTACTGTTCATAAAGACGTTATAGTCCTCGCCGGTGGGGTCGAAGTCTCCGAATTCGATCTCGATGGTAAAGTAACTGCTGTTGACCAGATCCAAAAGCGCGCCATTGAAGTAATGCTTGCTGTTCTGTACCCGCAGGCCTTCCTCGGTGAAGTAGTTGAGGGCGTTCTTGTCGATGGGCAGATCGTGGCCGCTGACAAGATCCTCCCAGACGGCGGAATCCGTGTCCTGCCCTCCGCGCGTGTTCTCGTCGCCCTTGAACCAGGAAACCAACCCGTCACGGATGCAGTCCCCATCGGGAGAGGTATCTCCCGCGGCGGGGAGGGCTCCGAAAGCCGTTATGAACAGGAGCAGAGCGGCAAGCAGGCAGAGAATGCGTTTGTTTTTCATAGAGACCTCCTATCGGGGGAGATTATTTTTTCTGTTGCTTACACCAGATCTCCATGACGATCCCGTGGGGGAGGAGCTTGGTGGCGTAGACCTGGGTACGCACGGGGAGGCCGCAGATGGAGACGTCCTTCCCTTTTTTCATGTCCCGCAGAGCGCGCTTGATGACGGCCTCGGCGGTGTAGAAGCGGGTGTAGTAGACGATGGTGTCATTGTCCACCACGGCGCGGTCGAAAAAGTCGGTGCTGACCCAGCCGGGGCAGACCGCCATGACCCGGATACCCCGCTTCTGCTTTTGGAGCTCCTTGTTCAAGGCGCGGGAGAAGCTCAGAACGAACGCCTTGGAGGCGCCGTAGACGTTGATATAGGGGACGGGCTGGAAGGAGGACAGGGAGCCGAGCTGGTAGATGCAGGCGCCCTCCCGCATGTAGGGCAGGGTGAGGTAGGTCATGGAGACCAGCGCCTTGTCGTTGAGGTCGATCATGGCGAGCTGCTCATCCAGGGTCAGATCGGTGAAGGCCTTGAACTTGCCAAAGCCCGCGGCGTTGACCAGGATCCGCACGTTGGGACGCTCGGACTCCAAAAGCTCCTTGTACACGTCGATATCGGATTGCTTTCCCAGATCCAGCGCAATGGCGCGGACGGGCGCGCGGGTCTCGGCGGAGAGTGCTTCCAGCCGATCCTTGCGGCGGGCGATGAGCCACAGCTCATCGAATTCCTGTTGCTTATCCAGCGCCAGGACGAACTCCCGTCCCATACCCGAGGACGCGCCGGTGATGACGGCGATATTCTTTCCCATAACGATTCCTCCTTACTTCTTGGCCTTCTTGGGCTTGTAGGGCTTGATCTTTTTGGCTTTCTTGATCGGGTCGGCTTTCTTCAGCGTATACAGCCCGGTGCCGGGATTGTAGCCCTCTTTTTTGGCGGCCTTCAGAGCCTTCTGCTGTTTTTGACGGCGCTTCTTGCGGGCGGTGGCAAACTTGCCCACCAGCTCGGTGTACACCTCAAGCCCGGTCTTTTTCGGCGGAATGACGGGGTGGCCGGTCTTGGTGCCCAGCGTGGCCTCCACGGCGGCCTTGACGGCGGCTTCCTTGACGGGCTTGGGGATCTTTTCGTCACTCTTACGGACGGTTTTCTTGAATTGCTTATCCTTGATGACCTCTTTCGTGATGCGCTTGACGACGTTCTTCTGCTTGCGCTTGGGCATCCGCGCGATGGATACCACAACGGGATTCGTCTGATTCTGTTCCATAATCGATTCTCCTATACGTTTTTTAGCATGTTAGCGGCATCCTGCCATTACAGCTCTCTCACGTCCTCCTCGGCAAAGAGGCCGGAGGCGCGGATGGCATCGGCGCCGCCCAGAGCGGTGCGGATACCCTTGTTTTCTGCGTGAAGGGTGCGGATGGTGTTGGCGTAGGCTTTGAAATCGGCGGGGGTGGTGGAGAGGATCGTCTCGATCTCGGCCTGGCGATCTGCGGCGGTCAATCCGACCAGGTAGCGCGCCAGCGCGGCGTTACCCAGGTCGATGGGACTGCGGGGCGCGAAATAGGCGGAGCCAACCGTGGAGACGATCATCGAGCCGATCTCCTCCTCGTCGGGCAGGCTTTCCTCGATCCAATCCGAGACTCTGTCATAGACCCCGAAGGTGTCGGACACCCGCGGGTCACGGTAGGATACGAAGCCCACAAGACCCTGGCGGAAGCCTACGGCCGAGGCGCCGTACGCGCCTCCCTTGGCGCGGATCTCATCCCAGAAGTACTTGCTGTACAGGTGGGTGTGAATGACCGAAAGCTTGGGAGTATAGGCTACGCCGGCGTCGGACAGATCGAATACCTCGGCGCAGTAGTTGACCTCGCCGGGGATGGTCAGGGCGTAGTTCTTGCGGGGGGAGAGGGACAGGGGGCACGCGGCCTTGGGGGCGATGGCGCGTCCCACCGAGAGAGAGGAGAGGGCGTCCTTCCACGCGGCGTAGGCATCCTCCGAGCCCGTGAAATAGGCGATGGGCGCTACCGTGGCGGTGAGCTTGTCCCATACCTTGGCCATGCCGTCCATCAGCGCGTCGGCGTTCTCGTCGAAGCGGTTGGCCAGCTCCGAGAGCTTGCGGTAGGCGGATTCACCCTGGAGATACTCGTCGTAGACTCCCGACAGGGAGAGGGCGCGCGTGGCCAGGCGCAGGGCGGTCATGTTGCCGCGGCGGATCATGGCGTTGCGAATGCCCGAGGCGTTGGAGAACAGGCGGGATAGGATGGTGCGGTCGAATACGGGGGCGCGGAAATACTCGTCCAGCAGGGCGACGGCATCGGGCAGTCTTTCGGCGGGGGCATCCAGCGTTACGGCGAGGTAAGCGTCTCCCGTGGTCTCCACCCGCAGACCCACCGAGGCATTGGTGTGGAGGCGGATCCACTTTTGGGTGAGCTCGGGCACCGTGTGCTCGGCGGTAGGCAGGCTCATGAGAGCGTCGTGGATACAGCGGACGTAGAACAGCTCCTCCTCGTTCAACCCGCAGAGATCAAAGAGCAGACCCGCCATGACCATTCCGTTGGTGTCGGTAATGTAGGACAGGGAGGTTGCCTCACAGCCGCCCACGGCGGAGGCTTCCTCGGCGATGTCCCTTGCGTCCGAGGTAGTATTGATGTCAGCGGGGGACAGGTGCGGAACGGAGGCCTCGGCCTCAGGAGAGTCGGGGGCGGTGAGGTACTCGTTAAAGGAGGCCATGTAGGACTCCAGCGCGGCGTAGCCTCCCTCGGAGGCGTTGACCTTCTCGGCCTCAGCGGCAAAGCGGAGAGCCATCTTGTCCCGCTTCTCCTCGGTCAGAGTACGGGAGGGGATGCAGCGGGTCAGACCCCAGTGGTTGCTGTTCAGAATATAGGTTTCGATGAGATGCTCAAAATAGCGGTCGTCCTTGGCCATGGCGGCGCGGAGCTCGGCCAGGTCGTTGACGGGAGTGGTGTCATCCGATTGCACGTGGGCGCGGATGAAGGATTCCATGATGCGGAAGCCGGTCTTGACGCTGAGGGAGGCGCGGCGGCAATCGGTCTCGTGGCTGTCGACCAGATCGCGGATGCGGTCGGCGTCCAGCCCCTTCGCCGCCAGTTCCGAAAGGGTGTCCAGAATAACACGGCGGAAGCCCTCTGCCTGCTCGGGATCGGATTTCCCGAGGGTGAAGTAGAGCATGGGCTGGCGGTAGTCCCCCTCGCAGGCCATGCCGAAGTCCTGTCCCACGCCGGCGTCCAGAACCGCCTTGGAGAGGGGGGATTCGGTATTCTCGGCCAGGTAGCGGGAGAGGAGGGAGAAGGCCAGCACCTCGGCGGACTTGCCATCGCCCAAAACGTAGGTCAGCATGAGATGGGTGTTGCCTGCAATCTCCTCGTTATCGCCGAGCTGGTAGTATACGGTACCCTCGGGGCTGACCACGGGCGCCTGCAAGGGGGCGGGAGCCGGCTTTTCAAAAGCGGAGCTTCCCTTTTCGGTGAGCACGCTGTCGATATGCGCAAGCTCGGCCTCCAGCCCCATATTGCCGGACAGGTAGAAGATGGCGTTCTGGGTACTGTAAAAGCGGTTGTAGGTCTCCACGAACTGCTCGTAGGTCAGGTCGGGGATGCTGGCGGGATCGCCGCCCGAATTGTATCGGAAGAAGAGATCCGGGAATACCTGCTTCTCGTTCTGCATCCACATGATGTAGTCGGGCTGGTTGTCGTTCCCCTGCATCTCGTTGAATACGACGCCCGAAATGGCGACTCCGCCCCGTCCGTCGGGCTCGATGTGCCAAGCCTCCTTTTCAAAAATACGGCGGTCGGTCAGAAGCAGAGGATTGAATACCGCGTCCATGTAGACCGACATAAGGTTGAGGTAATCCTGCTCGTTGGTGGAGATGAAGTAGTAGATGGTTTTATCCTCGTAGGTCATGGCGTTGAGATCCACCGCCATGGAGGTCTTCAGCAGATTGACAAAGGGCTCCTTGAGACGGTAGTTCTTCGAGCCGTCCAGGCAGGAGTGCTCGAGAATATGGAACACGCCGGTATCATTCTCGGGCAGGGTACGGAAGCCCACCGAAAAGATCATCTGCCCGTCGTCGCGGTCGGTGTAGTACAGGGTGGCGCCGGTCGCCTCGTGGCGGAGCTGCCAATAATGTGTGTTGAGAAGCGGAACGTCCCCGTCGCGGAGGACGCGAAATCCGTGAATCAGAGAGCCAACCGTCAAATTCATGTTTTTTCTCCTTTATGTGAAATTTTATGCGCTCTTGTAAGATGAACCTTACCATACATTATACCACATATTTGCGTATAATGCAAGAGAAATAGGGGGATTCTATAAAAAAAGATGTGCACAATATGGAGGAATACCATGAGTCAAGCCATTTTGCATCCACGCGCGGTGATTTTGAGCGCGGCTACGGTCGTAGGCGGAAAGGAGCACGCAGGCCCCCTGGGGGAGCGCTTTGATTTCTTCAACGAGGGGGATCGCTTCGGGCAGGATACTTGGGAGAAGGCGGAGTCCGAAATGCAACGCATGGCGCTGTCGGCGGCGCTCTCCAAGGCCGACGTGACACCGGAGCAGGTGGATATGCTCTTTGCGGGGGATCTGCTCAACCAATGTGTGGGCTCGTCCTACGGGCTGTTGTCCTACGATATCCCCTACTTCGGTCTGTACGGCGCCTGCTCCACCTCGGCGGAGGGGCTGATTTTGGCGGCCTCCATGATCGGCGGAGGGCACGCGGACGTGACAGCGGCGGTGACGTCCTCCCATAACGCAGCGGCCGAACGGCAGTTCCGCACCCCCCTGGAGTACGGCGGTCAGCGGCCGCCCACAGGACAATGGACGGTGACGGGCTCCGGAGCCTTCGTGCTCTGTGACCCGAAGCTGGCCGCTGGGCGGGAGCTGGCAGCCGTGACCCACGCTCTGCCGGGGATCGTTATGGACATGGGGATCACCGACGCCAACAACATGGGCGCGGCCATGGCTCCTGCGGCGGTGTCCACGTTGACGCGCTACTTCGATCAGAGCGGCACCGCGCCCAAGGACTATGATCTCATCGTCACGGGAGACCTGGGCTGGGAGGGAAGCCGTATTCTATGCGATCTGACGGCCGCCGAGGGGCTGGATATCGCGGAGTGCCATAACGATTGCGGCAAGATGATCTTTTCCCGGAATACACAGGATACCCACAGCGGCGGCTCGGGATGCGGGTGCGCGGCTGTGGTGCTGGGGGGATACTTGCTCCCCAAGCTGCAACGGGGCGAGCTGAAAAGAATCCTGTTTCTGGCCACAGGCGCTATGATGAGCCCCGATAGCGTCAAGCAGGGACAATCCATCCCCGGCGTGGCGCATCTGCTGTGCCTGGAAGCACCCTGCGTTCGAAAGGAGGAATAGCGTCATATGGACGGACAAGCTGTATTGGATGCGTTGCTTCCCTACCTGCGGGCATTTCTGGTGGGGGGCATTCTATGCGTGATCGCCCAGATCCTCATTGATAAGACAAAGCTGACCCCCGCCCGGATCCTAGTGATCTACGTGGTGGCGGGAGTCATTTTGGGCGCGGTCGGGCTGTATCAGCCCATCGTGGATTTCGGCGGAGCGGGCGCCACCACACCGCTGACGGGCTTCGGGTACCTGATCGCCAAGGGGATACGGGAGGCTGTGGAGGAAAAAGGCCTCCTCGGCGCGCTTACGGGCGCCCTGACCGCCGCCTCCGGCGGGATCGCGGCGGCGTTGGTGTGCGGGTATCTTACCGCCTTGATCTGTAAGGGAAAGCCCAAGGATTGACCCCGAGGCGTATTTGGGGGCTTGTTTGAAAAATGAAAGCCTCCCTAATGAATTCCAAAGCCCTCGCGCAACTTCTCAATAGCCGCCTTTTCGATGCGGCTGACGTAGGAGCGGGAGATACCCAGCTTGACGGCGATCTCCCGCTGGGTCATGGCAGGCGTGTTCCCAAGCCCGAAGCGCAGGGTGATGACCTGGCGCTCGCGGGGATCCAGGCGGGTGCGTACCAAGGATACGGCGCGCTCAGCCTCCACCCGGCGCATGACGTCATCCGACAGGTTCTCGTCACTGCTGATGACGTCGGTATAGGTCAGGGGGTTCCCGTCCCTGTCCACGTCGATGGTGTCGTTCATGGACACCTCGGCGCCCAGCTTCTTCTGGGAGCGGAAGTGCATGAGGATCTCGTTTTGGATGCATTTCGCCGCATAGGTTGCGAACCGCACGCCGTTATCGATCTTGAAGCTGTCCACGGCCTTGACCAGACCAATGGTACCGATGGATACCAGATCCTCCTGATTCTTGGCGGTGGAATAGTACTTGCGGACGATATGGGAGACCAGCCGCAGATTGTGCAGGATGAGCTTTTGGCGGGCGTCCTCCGAGCCGGCGCGCGAAAGGCGGAAGGCTTCCTCCTCCTCCCGCGCATCCAAAGGAGGCGGAAAATTTTGAGCGGTGTTGACGCCGAGGATCACGTGGAGCAGCTTCAGAATGGGTGAGAATGCGATGCCGAGCATAGGGGTTCCTCCTTATGGTTTCTTCTCTCGTCTAACCATCCTATGCGGGCGGGGGCTGTCCTACATACGGGGACACGAAATTTTTTCGGATATATGGATCGACAGGAAAAAGGACAGAGAATGTTTTACACCCTCTGTCCTCAGGTTGTCGACGAAAGGCATGGGGGGTTGCCCCATCCCCCACTTAAGGTGCTTTTTCGAGAAAAAGCACCTTAAGAATCCTTAAAAAGCTTTTTATAAAAGTGTTTTTATGGGTTTTCTCCCCACCATGTCGGGCACAGCGCGTTTTTGTCTACGGTCTAAGGACAGAGAATGTTTTACACCCTCTGTCCTCTTTTTGGCAAGCGCGGCTCCTGCGTAAATCGGGCGCATGCATCAGCATATAATGAACGCGCAGTGCCCATAAGGACACTGCGCGTACGAAATGCATTTTTTAGCTCGAAGGGATTACTCCTCGACGGGCATAGCCTCCTCGGCGGCCTTAGCCTCCTCCAGGAGGGCGCGGATGGACAGGC
>JAZQXS010000249.1:0-9050 GCA_045633025.1 Eubacteriales bacterium
GGAGCGGAGAAGTTGCATACCAGACCGCTGTACGCGATATCATCGGCGCAGCAGGTCATGATGTGTCGGCCAATGATGACCGCATTCTTCCCCAGCTTGTTGTCGCGGGCAACCAAGCCCTTGACGTGCACCACCTTGCCCTCATAGGTGTCCATTTCCTCGGACAGATCGCGATACCACAGGGCGAAGTCGTCATCTTCGATCTCGATGACGTCCGCCTCCTTGTCGAAGGGCAGGGGATCCTCGATCTCGTCATATTCGATGTGACCGTCGGGATAGTCATAGGAGATAGCGGCGCGGCGGGAGATACCGCGGATGATCTTGTGGATCTCCTCCTTATCGATATCGTTGGGCGTGCGCGTCAGAACGACCATCTCACAATTCATCAGCTTGTCCACCATGAGGGAGCGCATATTCTGGTTATAGGTGATGAACGTCTTGGCTTCGGCGAACATCATCTCCTGAAAGATCGCCCAGTTGGCGGGCAGGTTCTCATAGAGCGTCTGCAACGGCCACATACCGTTGTACTCAATGATTACGCGGTCGGCCTTATACTTCTTGCCCAGCGCAGTCAGATTCGCGGCTGTCAGCTCCTCGGGCTCCTCGATCAGCTCCAGGTAGCAGTTCTTCCCCGCGAAAGCGGTGGGATCCAGCTCGTCCACGCCCTCCTCGCACTGGATGATGAGGGTCTTGTCCCCCGAATTGAATTGCTCGCTCTCCATGGATTCCTGGATCATGTGGGTCTTACCGCCCTCCAGAAATCCGGTGAACAGATATACGGGAATTTTATATGCCATGGTTCACCTCTTATGCCAGCTCCACCCCGAACAGTTCGGACAGGGCGGGGATATTCAGCTTGGAGCCGATGACACAGAGACGGCCGATCACCGCGGCGGCACCCGCGCGAACGTCGGGCTCACCGGGGACGTAGTCGAAGTGGATCCAATCGGCGCCGGTCTTGGAGGCCACAATGCCCTTAGCGCGGAGGACGATACCGTACTTGTCCTCGTCGGTCAAAGCAGCCAGCTTGTCGGCCATGTCAGCAGGATCGAAAGCGGCTGTGGTTTCGGCGCCGCAGCTTACAAACACCTCGTCGGCATGATGGTGGTGATGACCCTCGCCGTGGTGGTGACCGCAGCAGCACTCGCCGTCATGGTCATGATGGTGGTGCTCATGCTCATGATCGTGGTCATGGCAATGGCACTCCTCGCCATCCTCGTGGTGATGGTGGCACTCACACGCCTCGTCATGGTCGTGGTCGTGATGGTGGTGATGTTCCGCCTCCTCGGCCAGGCGAGCAAGCTCAGCCTCCAGGGTATCCTTGCGCTCCATGGCCTCCAAAAGCTGTGCGCCGGTCAGGTCATCCCAGGGAGTGGTGACGATAACAGCGGTCGCATTATGCTCGCGAAGCAGAGCCACGGCGGCCTCGGTCTTATGGGCGGGGGTCGTCTGGGTATGGGAGAGGATGATGCATCCTGCATTCTCAACCTGATCGCCGAAGAACTCGCCAAAGTTCTTCATGTACATTTTGCACTTGCCTGCGTCTACCACGGTCGTGAAGCCGTTCAGCACAGCCCCCTCGGTGGCGGCGCCCTGTACGGCGCGGATGACGTCGGAAAGCTTACCTACGCCGGAGGGCTCAATGAGGATACGATCGGGGTTATACTCGGTCAGCACCTTGGACAGAGCCTTGCCGAAGTCGCCCACCAGGGAGCAACAGATACAGCCCGAGTTCATCTCGTTGATCTGGATTCCGGCCTCGGCCAGAAATCCGCCGTCGATGCCGATCTCACCGAATTCGTTTTCAATGAGCACCAGCTTTTCACCGGCATACGCCTCGGTGATGAGTTTTTTGATCAGGGTCGTTTTACCGGCGCCCAGGAAGCCGGAGAAAATGTCGATTTTTGTCATGGTTATCTTAGTTCCCTTCCATATGCTTCTGCGTTCCTCCGATGAAGATCCAAAGGAGACCTTGCAACGCAAGGATCCGCATGAAATATATATATATACGGTAAAATTATACCTCTTTTACAGAGGAATGTCAAGGGGTTGGCGTGAAAAAAAGCGAGTCAAACGGCAAATCGAAAGAAACAAGGAGCGCCCCCGACGGAAGCGCTCCTTTTGCTGTATAGAACCGAGTGCGGTCAATGCCTCGCCCGGTCACCGCTCATTCAATAACCAGCGCGCCGAAGAACTCGGGACGGTGGAAATCGGGTTTTTCGGTGTCAACAGGACTCCACATGCCGAAATGGGGAGCGGGCGTCTCGTCGCCGCACTTGTAGAAGTTGCCGCGGAAGGTGTAGCCCGAGGTAAAGGGCAGGCTCTCCACGCCCAGGATCTTTTGCAGCAGCTCACAGGGGATCTGAGCCAGAATCTCCCAGTACCCCTTCTGTTGCCAGCCCTTGGTGATGAAGATGGCTCCGCCCGTCAGCTCAGCGATGGGCGTGCGCTCATGACGATCCTTGCCGATATAAGACAAGAGAGTGCCGTTTACGTTCATCTCCATATTGACATAGCGGCCGTCGTTCAGATAGTCGCAGAAAAACTCCATGCAGGAATCCTTGTACACGGGGTCATTGTAACGGCGGTATACCGCTGTGGGGTTCTCCTCCTCGCAGGTCATGCGCAGAAAGAAGCCCACGCCCTCCGACCAAGCAAGCTGTGCGGTGGTCTTGGGGCTGTATCCCTCCAACCAGCGGAAGGTATCCACCGGCGCTTCGGGAATTTCATTCCATTTTACCCCCCAGAACTGGGTTCCGGCCGGCAGGGAGGCCACCGTATAGGTACGGCTCTCCATATCAGTCAAAGTAGCCCTGTCTGTACAGGAGCTCAGCGATCAGCACAGCGCCGCCGGCGGCACCGCGGAGGGTATTGTGGGACAGACCCACGAACTTATAGTCAAAGTAGCTGTCCTCGCGCAGACGGCCAAGAGTGACGCCCATACCGCCGTAGATATCGCGGTCAAGAGCGGCCTGAGGACGGTTGTCTTCCTCGAAGTAGGTGATGAACTGGGCGGGGGCGTGGGGCAGCTCCAGCTCCTGGGGCAGACCCTTGAACTCAGCCCAAGCCTGCAGGATCTCCTCCTTGGTGGGCTTGTTCTCAAACTTCACGAACACAGCCGCGGTGTGACCGTCGGTGACGGGGACGCGGATGCACTGGGTGGTGATGAGGGGTGCCTCAGCCTTGACGACGACACCGTTCTCAACGGTACCCCAAACGCGCAGAGGCTCCTGCTCGGACTTCTCCTCCTCGCCGCCGATGTAGGGGATGACGTTGTCGATCATCTCAGGCCACTCCTTGAAGGTCTTACCGGCGCCGGAAATGGCCTGGTAGGTGGTGGCTACGACCAGGGTGGGCTTGAACTTGAGCAGGGGGGTCAGGGCAGGAACGTAGGACTGGATGGAGCAGTTGGGCTTAACGGCGATAAAGCCGCGCTTGGTGCCCAGACGAGCCTTCTGCGCCTCGATAACAGCCAGATGCTCGGGGTTGATCTCGGGGATGACCATGGGCACGTCGGGAGTCCAGCGGTGAGCGGAGTTGTTGGAGACCACGGGGATCTCGGCCTTAGCGTACTTCTCCTCCAGAGCCGCGACCTCTTCCTTTTTTAGATCAATGGCGCAGAATACGAAGGAGCAGCGCTCTTTCATGGTAGCGATGTCGTTTTCGCCGTCGATGACGATCATGTCCTTGTATTCCTCGGGCATGGGAGTGGTCATCTTCCAGCGGTTGCCTACGGCCTCGGCGTAGGTCTTACCGGCGGAGCGGGGGGAGGCGGCCAGAGCGGCGACCTCGAAATAGGGGTGGTCGTGGAGCAGGGTCAGAAAGCGCTGACCGACCATACCGGTCGCACCGACCACACCGACCTTCATCTTTGCGTTGTTCATTCTATGTTACCTCTTTTCTGTAAGATGGTTCACGATACCATGATACTCCATTATATCACAATCGCCCCCGAAATGCAATAGTGAAATTCCCCGAAATCGGGGGCAAAGTTGCCCTCGCTTTGGCGGTGTTTCACACCAAATCCGTCCCGGACTTTTCCGCCATCTATTGACAGGGAGGAAGGATTATGCTATAATACAATTACTTACGAGTTGAAAGGAGATTCCCATATGATCCGACTCATTCCCGCTCCTCATTATACGACTATGTCAGACGCCCGCGTGGCTATCGCTCCCCGCTATACCGCCGAGGCGGTCTTTACCGACGCCGCCGCCACGTTGGCGGAATACGCCCGCCGTACCCACGGCATCTGCCTCACCAACGGCGCAGGCGGTATCACCTTTATTGCTGACCCTTCCCTGCCCGCCGAGGGCTACGTCCTCACGGTCACCGCTGATGGCGTAACGGTCAAAGCCGCCGACACCGAGGGCGCACAGCACGCCGCCGTGACTCTCATCCAGCTCATGGAGAAGGATGGCGAGGGTCTTACCCTGCCCGAGGGCACCGTGGAGGATGCGCCCAAGTGCACCTGGCGCGCCGTCATGATCGACCTGGCCCGCGACTGGCATGAGCTCCACGTCCTCTACGAGTACGTGGATATGTGTTGCTTCTATAAGCTCCGCTACCTCCACCTCCACTTCACGGATGATCAGAGCTACACCCTGCCCTCGAGAGCATTCCCCAAGCTCTCCACCGAGGGTCGCCACTATACCGAGGAGGAGATCAAGGGATTGATCGCCTACGCCAAGTCCCGCGGCGTGCAGATCGTCCCCGAGATCGACGTCCCCGGCCACACCACCTCCTTCTCCGCCGCCTACGGCGACATCTTCGGCCGCGACGGCATCATCTGCCTGTCCGACGAGTCCATGACCGCCATGGAGACCCTGTTCCGTGAGCTCTGCGAGCTTTTCGCCGACTCGGATTACATCCACATGGGCGGTGACGAGGCCTTCATCGACCGCTGGACCACCTGCGAAAAGTGCCTCTCCGCTCTCCGCCGCGACGGCGTAGAGGTGGACAAGTACCTGGCCGACGACAAGAGCCGTCATGAGCTGGCTGAGATCATGTACGCCACTTTCGTCAAGCGCATCTGTAACGTTATCCTTTCCTGCGGTAAGACCCCCGTAGTCTGGGAGGGCTTCCATGAAAGCACCAACCACATGATCCCCCGCGAGGCGGTCATCGTAAGCTGGGAGAACTACTACCAGACGACCCCTCAGCTTCTCAAGGCAGGCTTCCGCATCCTCAACGGCTCCTGGGCGCCCATGTACATCGTCACTCCCAAGCGGTACTGGACTCCCGAGGAGGTCTATAACTGGGATATTTACACCTGGCAGCCCGTCCACCCCGGCTCCCCCTACCACGGAAGCTCTCTCACCATCGAGCCCACCGAGCAGGTGGAGGGCGGTCAGCTTTTGGCCTGGGGCGACTGGATCATGGGCAGCTTCCCCGATCTGGCCGAAGGTGTCCGCGAGGAGCAACGGTTGGTGGAGGAGCGTGTCCCCTGCCTCACCGAGAACGTCTGGAACCGCGTCAAGCCCACCGATTGGAACGAGTTCAGCGGCCGCATGGCGCAGGTCGCAGAGCTGTACGAGGCGTTCCGCAATCACAAATAATCTACTTGCAGGAGGTTTGCCATGTCTATCCCGATTCCCGAGAAACGGATCGCAGATTTTGAAAATTTAGGCTTCGGTATGTTCATCCACTGGGGACTCTACTCCCAACTTGGCAAGGGAGAATGGATCCAGCACATCCACGGTATTCCCATGGAGGAATATAAAAAGCTCCAAAGCACCTTCACCGCCGAAAAGTTTGACGCCCGTCACATCGTCAGCGTAGCCAAGGCCGCCGGAGCCAAGTACATTACCTTGACCACCCGTCATCATGAGGGCTTCTCCCTCTACGATACCTGCGGGCTGAACACCTTTGACGCCCCCCACTCCCCCTGCGGCCGCGACCTCATCCGTGAGTTCGTAGACGCCTGCAACGAGCAGGATATCCTTCCCATGTTCTACCACACCACCCTGGATTGGTACAATCCCGACTTCAATGACAACTTCCCCAAGTACCTGCAATATCTGCGGGATTCGGTGGAGATCCTCTGCACCCGCTACGGCAAGATCGGCGGACTCTGGTTCGACGGTAACTGGTCCAAGCCCGGCGCGGATTGGGAGGAGGACGCTCTTTACGCTACCATCCGCAAGCATCAGCCCGAAGCCATGATCATCAACAACACGGGGCTGAGCGAGCGAGGCTACATCACCAACCCCGAGATCGACAGCGTCACCTTCGAGCAAGGGCGTCCCACCCCCATGGACAGAGAGGGACATCCCAAATACGTTGCCGCCGAGATGTGCCACACCATGAACAATCACTGGGGCTTCGGCGCCCACGATTGCAACTATAAATCCCTTGCCCACCTCATCGAGACCCTCTGCGCTTGCCGCAAGGTGGGCGCCAACTACCTCCTGAATATCGGCCCTACGGGCGAGGGTGAGATCCCCTTCATGCAGGAGGCTCTCCTGCGGGGCATCGGCGAGTGGATCCGCGCGACGGGCAACGTCATCTACAAGGCCAAGCCCTGCGGCGTCACCGGGAACGGCAAGGATTTCGTTCTTCGCGACGGAAACAAGCTCTACTTCTTCGTCCACGGGCTCCACGTCACAGGCGACGGAAACGTGGTGGTGGATCGCGGAGGAGACGACACCGCCGGATGCTTCGCAGGGATCCCCGGAAAGATCAAGTCCATCCGCTGGACGGATACCGGTCATGAAATGAACTTTACACAGGACGGCGACAAGCTCTCCGTGAATTTCACCCACTTCCCCTACGGCTCCGACCTGGTGGTTCGGGTTGCCGAGGCTGAATTGATGTAAAGGAATAGGAAAGACCGATGGAAGTACTCTACTGGCTCGAATCCATCCGAAATCCCGTTCTGGACACCCTCATGCTGCTTTTTACCGAGTTCGGCAACGAGCTTCTGTTCATCGCGGCCGGTATGATCCTGTTCTGGTGCATCGACAAAAAGCAGGGCTACTACCTGCTTCTCACCGGATTCTTCGGGGTGTATATCAATCAATTCCTCAAGATTACCTGCCGGATCCCCCGCCCTTGGGTATTGGATCCCGATTTTACCATCGTGGAGGCGGCGCGTGAGGCCGCCACGGGCTACTCCTTCCCCAGCGGCCACACCCAGACCGCCGTGGGCTGTTACGGCGCGCTGGCGCTCTGCCGTAAGGAGACGTGGGTGCGAGTCGTTTCAGTGGCACTGGCTCTGCTGGTTCCCTTCACCCGTATGTACCTGGGCGTGCATACCCCCTGGGACGTGGGCGTATCCATTCTGGTCGCCCTTGTGCTGATCTTTGCTCTGTGGCCGCTCATGAACCGCTACGGAACACAGCGAAAACTCATGTATCCCCTTATGGCTCTTCTGTCGGTCATGGGCATTGCCTTTATGCTCTACGTTACCCTCTACCCCTTCCCCGCCGACATTGACCCCGCCAACTACGCTCACGCCGCCGAGAACGCCTACAAATTTCTGGGATGCGCCCTTGGCTTGTGGGTCATCTATGAGGTAGACGCGCGTTTCATCAGATTTGACACCCGCACGGCCAAGTGGTGGGCGCAGATTCCCAAGCTGCTCATCGGCCTTGCTCTGGTGCTGGGCGTCAAGGCGGGTCTGAAGCCCATTCTGAACCTCATTTTCGACGGTCACGGCGCCGCCCACGCGATTCGCTACTTTCTCACCGTGGTCGCCGCGGGATGCGGCTGGCCGCTGACCTTCAAGTGGTTTGCAAGGCTGGGCGCAAAGTCGTAACGTATCCTGTCCATACCAAATAGCGGAACTGGAAAAATTTCAGTTCCGCTTTACTTTTCGTACAGAATCGCTCTCTTTACAAATCCCCGCCGATATGGTATGATATAAGTACAAAAGCGCTTTTGAATTCTATTTCAAGGAGTACGATATGGAAATCGGAACCATCATCAAGAAATACCGCCGCGAGCGGGACATGACCCAGGAGCAGCTCGCAGAGTACCTGCGGGTATCGGTATCCGCCGTCTCCCAGTGGGAGAGCGGCAAGACCGCGCCCGACCTGTCCGCCATCCCCGCCATCTGCAATCTGTTCGGGATTTCGGCGGATGAGCTTTTGGGAATTGATCTGGAGCATAAGCAGGAGAAGATCGACGAGATTTTGGAGAATGCGTCTCGTTATAGTGACCGCGGTTATATGACCGAGGCAGAAAAAGTTTTGGAGGCAGGACTGCGGGAGTATCCCGACGACTACACCCTCATGCACCAGTTGATGCATAACAAATTCGGTCAAGGCAACTGGGACGAGGCTATCCGTTTGGGAACCCGTATTTTGGAGGAGTGCACCGATGATAGCACGCGCGAAGGAGCCAAACAGATTCTTTGTTACGCTTACCGCAATAAAGGCGAGTACGAAAAGGGTTTGGAAATCGCCCAAGCTCTCCCCAGCATCCTGATCACAAGGGAAGAATTTCTCCCTTTGCTGTGCCAAGGAACTGAAGCCTATCACCGACAGCAAAACCTGATTGAACAGTTGTTCGATCTGCTGGTTTTGGATCTGTTCGGTATGAACAAGCAGTTGGACGACGGCTCCTGGGCATATACCCCTTCCGAAATGGCCGCCATCCGCGAAAAGCAGCTCGCCTTGTACGACATTCTCTTGGAGGACGGAAACTACGGCTTTTACCACAACCGACTGGATGAAATCCACCGCAAGCAGGCAAGTTACTACGCCGAGATACAGAACGCCGAGCTTGCTCTGCACCATTTGTCCGCCGCCGCTGACCACGCGATTGCCTTCGTCGCATCCGAGGGAATATGTACATATACATCCCTCCTGCTCCGCGGCTCCTCTAACAATGCATTCTCTACCACTTCCTCCGACAACGATGCCAAAGATCTGATGAATTTCATGTCATCCCCCATCTACGACTTCCTCCGCGACAACCCCGAATTCGCCGCCATCCGCGCCCGCCTGGAGCCCGTGGCGGGGGAGTGGACGGTCAGGGAGTAACCCCGCACTTAAGGCCCCCTCCGGGAAAATGATAATTTATTCATGTTTACTCCGTAGGGGCGA
>JAZQXS010000250.1:0-3274 GCA_045633025.1 Eubacteriales bacterium
CGTGTGCCCGCAGGACTCTAAGGAGCTCCATAGACACCTTACGTTCAGGGACTTTCTGCGAAGTAACCGGGAAGCAGCAGGGAAATACAGCGCGGTGAAAGAAAACGCGGCAAAGCTGTTCCCCGACGATATGGATGGATATATCGCATACAAGTCCCCTTGTATTGAGGATTTGTATAAGCGGTGTGGCTTGAAGAACGACGAGGCGTATCTCGCTTGTGCGGGAGCTTCTCCGGATGTGGGGTCGGTCGAAATGGCGGACACGCAAACAATTTTTAGAGGTTGAAACGATGCGATCAATTTTGAGGATTAAAATAAAACATATAGTATGCTTGTTAGTGATTATGCTGCTGGGTATTCAAATGAGCTTCAGCACAGATGCGTCGACGCGGTCGACGGGTATATGGGACAACATTTGTTGGGAGCTGGATTTCGAAACGGGGGAATTGATACTAAGCGGAGAGGGGGATACTCCTCGCCTTCCGGGTGTGACTGTTACGAACCGTTATGAGCATATTCCGTGGTATGCTTATCGAGATTCCATTAAAAGCATCATTATTGAAGACGGTATCACGGCGATCACGGATGATATATTTCTGTTTCACACAAACCTTGCCTATGTTAAGATTGGGAAAAATGTCTCAAAGATCTTCGCGGGTGCTTTCAAGTTTGATTTTCTCATCGAAGCATTTGACGTGCATCCCGAAAACGAGTATTATACTTCTGTTGATGGAGTGCTTTTTACGAAGGATATGTCTCTTTTGATGAGATATCCACCTGCAAAGGAAGGCGCATACGTTATTCCCGATAGTGTTACGAAAGTGGGTGGCGATGCATTTGAAAAGTGTAAACAGCTGACAGAAATCACGATCACACCCAACGTGGATACTATCGGTCCAAATGCTTTTCTCTGTTGTACAGCGTTAACGGAAGTGTACATTCCCGACACGGTGACCACAGTTCATTCGGGGGCGTTTCAATATTGCAAAAACGTTGGCGAGTTATATATCAGTAAAAGCTTGACGGAAATCCAGGCCGGTGCTTTTTGTGGGTTGGAAAAGGTAAAGCATATTGAGATCCCTCGTAACGTCAAAAAAATCGCTTCTCGGGGATTTGCGGATTGTACTTCGCTTGAGAGCGTTACTATGTACAGAAACATTACGCAAGTACACCTTCCGTTTGACGGTTGTGAAAATTTGAAGGATATCTATTACATTGGATCAGAACCTGATACGCATCGTCTGAATATAAGACCCGATCATTTCTTCTCTCCATACACGCTGCATTACGGTACTTCGGGTGTCCTTCCCAACGGGATCAAATGGGAGCTGGATTCCAATAAAGGCATATTGCTCTTGGTGGGCAATGGGACATTGACAGGAGAAGAGAACATTTGGGAAGAATACGGTGAAGTTTTCTATGGCGTGTATGTCCCCGAAGGGATAACGGGTATCCAAAATTGCCTCGACTCCTCCTATAAATCCTGTGGCATAGAGACGATAAACGGAATTGAGCATAAAGTTTATGGAAGACAATGCACGATAACCTTTAAAGGGAACGTAGTGAACAAAACGCTAACGAAGCAGTTTGGCAAGGATCTGATCATACCGTATGATATTCCGCATCTGGAACATTATGATTTTATGGGGTGGACGTTGTTTGTTAACGGGTACGACGCCGAATATATGTGGGGCGACGTGTTTGACAGGAATGTTGATACCATTTTGTATCCGATCATGGTTCCTATGGGAGTGTTGGGCATCGAGATGGAAAAGCTTCCGAAAAAGACGGTATATAAGCCGGGCGAAGCGCTCGATATGACGGGAGCCGTCTTGAATGTGATTCGCGCGGATGGAAAAATTGATGAGGTGACCGAGAATTTTTCGGTCAGCGGATATAACCCGTCTAAGGAGGGACGCCAAAAGATCACGGTCAAACACGGAGATCATAAAACGACGTTTTACGTTACTGTTGAGGCCGAGAAGCAAGAGCCTGCGTTGACAAAGATACAGCCCGTTGTGACGAAGACGGAGTATTTGCTCGGCGAGAAATTTGACAGTTCGACACTCTCGCTCAAGCTGACGTACAGCGACGGCTCGGTGAAAACGATCAAGTCCGATTTCTCGGTGTCGGGATTTTCTTCCGAATCGGTGGGCGAGGTGATGGTGACGGTGTCATATCAAGGGCTGAGTGCTAAGTTCGAAGTGCTTATCAGCGAGCCGACACCCCCGCCCGCAGTTGATGAGTCGGAAGAGGATATAAGCAATGTCGAAAGCAATGGCGAGTCGGACATATCTCTTGATGAGTCGGAAGAGGATATCAGTAACATCGAGAGCGAGGAGGAGTCAAACGCTTTCCCCGACGATTCGAAAGAGGAGAGCAGTAATATCGAAAGCGAGGATGAATCAGACATGTCTCTCGACGGGTCGGAGACTGAAAGTTCAACGCTCCCTGCTGTTTCTTCGGGGAAATCCTCGATCGATGATAACGCTGACTCCGATGGCAATTTGCAAAAGTGGTGGATCATGATTGCTTTCGCTTTTGCGGTGATCGTGGTGATTGCTTTGATCCTCAGAAAGCGAAGCAAAAAAGAGGCTGCATGAAACAAAAGTCGGATGCGGCGACAACAATATGATCGGCGTGCGCAAACGATATCAATCTATCATCAGACCTTGGAGCTGCAAACCCGCATCAAGACCTACACCGGCTGGACAGCCCGGATCATCCGGCACGAATTGGTTCCTTGCGATGGCGCGTCGGTATGAACCCGCGGCGAAGCTGTTTCCCGATGATATGGATGGGCACATCGCCTACAAATTTCCCTGCATTGAGGAGTTGTATCGGAAGTGTGGATTGCAGAATCATACATCCGAAACCCCGGAGCGCCGAGAGAACACCGATGCCGACGGAAAAAGACGAAATTGAGGTTTGAAATGCTTAAAAAACTTTATGATAAAAGTGAAATTTGGTTCGCGGTAGTGTGGATCGTTGCATACTGCGTTCTGATGTCCGTTGGGGACGGGCTATCCGCGGCGGTAGGTGCGGAAAAGTCGGTTACGCTTGCGGTGGGGCTTCTGCTGTCTGCCGCGCTGTTGATGTTTTTGAAAAGCCACGGCCTTTTTGAAGCCTACGGACTTTGTCGGCCCAAGACTTCGGCACGCCCGATGCTGTTTTATCTGCCCGTGCTTGTTATGCTGAGCGTAAATCTATGGCACGGCGTAGCCGTTAATTGCAGTGCTGTTGAAGCCGCGCTGTACGTAGCGTCTATGGTTTG
>JAZQXS010000251.1:0-1895 GCA_045633025.1 Eubacteriales bacterium
CCCTCCGAGATACTGCATGAGCTGATGCATACCATGGGGATGGACGTGGAGCCCTTGGATCTGTCCGTGGCGCAGGCCATACCGACGGACGCCAACTGTCTGATCCTGTTCTCTCCCGAGACGGATCTCTCGGCGCATGAAACCACCCTTGTCCGTGATTACCTTAACGCGGGCGGCTCTCTCATGCTGAGCACGGCTCCCGAGTCCGTGGCCGTTTGCCCCAATATCCGCGACATCTGCACGGTCTTCGGACTCGCCGCCCAGCCCGGCGTGGTGGAGGAAGGGGATACCGCGTACATTTCCGGCTCCCGCTTTACGCTCCTTCCCACCCCCGGCGCCGAGCATACGGTCTCGGCCAGCCTCAGCGGTAGCGGCTACAAGGCGCAAATGCCGAATTCCCACGCCATCGCGGCGATGGAGACCCTGCCCTCGGGTGTTGTGGTCACCCCCCTGCTGACCACCTCGGAGACCGCGAACCGCGTGGCTGTGGAGGATCCGAGCGTGACGCTGGGCGAGGCGGGCAAGCTCCACGTGGCTATGGCCGCCACCAAGAGTATTTCCCTGGATAACGGAACGGCCGACACGGCGCACTTAATCTGGTTCGGCTCGGCCGAGGCCTTTACCGACGCCATGGCGACCAATACCTCCGGCGGCAATTACTACTACTACGCGGCCTCGGTCAGCTTCATGAGCGAGCCGTTTACCTCGGCCTACGAGGGACTGCGGGCTGTGGATCTGTCGGGGTCTGCCCTGACGGGACTTACCGACGGCTCGGTTCTGCTGCTGGGCGCTGTTGCGGTGATCCTCATCCCGGCGGGATTGCTGACTGCGGGCATTTTGATCTGGGTGCGCCGTAAGAAACGCTGATCCCGCGGCGGTTCTGAATCGGCATTGGCCTGCATAAGCTGGCAGGGAGCTGTGCCGATCCGCCGTATCCAACCACGACGTGCTTCTCTGTTCCGTAGGGCGCGCTCTGCCATACACGATCGCAACCATCCACCATCGACCCGGGCTCATGGAGGGGCCTTACTCATATGAACGTAGCGTTTTTTCTCATTCCAAAAAGCCAAGTGACCTATCTGACCGAAGGAAGCAGCTTCCGCCAAGGCATGGAAAAGCTTCGCCGGCACGGCTATACCGCCATCCCGGTGATCTCGAAGGAAGGGAAGTATTTGGGCAGTATCAGCGAGGGTGATTTTCTGTGGAACATCATGAGCATGGGGAGCCTCGATCCCTACGATATGGAGGACGCCAAGATCGACGAGATCATCTCCGACCGCAATCCTGCCGTCCGCGCGACAACACCCATCCCCGCGCTGTGGGATCAGGTGTTGGATCAGAATTTCGTGCCTGTGGTGGACGATCGGGATATGTTTATGGGAATCGTGACGCGCCGCTCGGTCATGGCGTATCTGATGAACCGAAAAGGGAACGTCCGCAAGGGCGACGAGAAGAGCTCTTGATAAAAGATGAAGAAAACGGGTACGCCGTCCAATCGGACGGCGTTTCGTATATATGGCAGGGGATAGGGGATCAGATACCGGTCATGGCACCCAGGACGGCAACTTCCATTTCCTGCATGCTCTTCTTCATTTCAAGAGCTTCATCAATGTCAACATCGGTATAACCGCCCTCGTGGGTACAGACGATCCGGTTGGCCTTGCCGGACAGCAGGAGCTCAACAGCAAGATAACCCATCTTCGTGGCGTTGACACGGTCACGGCCGGTGGGGATGCCGCCGCGCTGAATGTGGCCAAGAACCGTGACCCGGGGATCCAGATCGATGCTTTCCTTGATTTTCTTCGCAATTTCGCTGGCAGAACCGGCGCCTTCGGCCACAACGATCATATAGTGGGTAAAGCCGTTGAAACGGGCCTGACGGATCCGCTCGATCA
>JAZQXS010000252.1:0-8675 GCA_045633025.1 Eubacteriales bacterium
AAACCCAGTTACATTATACTCGGAGGTTTAACTCTTTTCAACACTTTTTGTTTCGGGCTTGCTTGTAGCTCGCCCGCTTTATTGTCGCTTCGCTCGTTTTCGGCTCCCCCAGTAGAACTGGGGGTTTATTTGGATACCAAATGAAAAAAGTCCTTGAAAATCAAGGACTTTTTCTGGCGGAGATAGAGAGATTTTGAACCTCCTCGCTTCGCTCGGTGGCAAGCTGCTCAACGGTCTGCCTTCCCCCGAACTTGTCGGCAGCTTGCAGAGACCTCAAGCGGCTCCCCACTACGGCTAATAGAAAAAGCACTGCTCTCGCAGTGCTTTTTCTATTGGCGGAGATGGAGAGATTTGAACTCTCGCGCCGGTTAACCCGACCTACACCCTTAGCAGGGGCGCCTCTTCGGCCTCTTGAGTACATCTCCGTGTACAAAAGTGTGAGCGACCGTTTGCAGAACTTACGCGGTATATTATACACGAAATTGCCGGATTTGTCAAGTGCTTTTACGAAAATAATTTAAAAAATTCCAAAATTCCGAAGCGGTGCGATTTGAACCGCTTCGGAATGGTTCTGTTCAAAAAAAGCGCCGGCAAAAGCTGTTCCCGATCATGAGGATATTATAGATTCTGTTCCGTTCTCTCTATATATCCGTCCGCCTTCAGTAGTATGTTTCCACGAACTCGATCAGCGCCGTATTGTCCTCCAGGCCGTGGGGATGGTGACCGCATCCCGGCTTGAGCACCTCAAAGAAAGGAAGACCGCTTGCCCGGTACATCCGAGACAGCGCCAAGCCGTTCTCGATATAGGGCACCGTCGCATCGCTGTCGCCGCAGATCAACGCCAACGGAATCCCCGCCGCGATGATCTTGCCCGCGTTGTCAATGGGATGGTCGCGGTAATTGATGAGATCATGGATGGTCATCCCCTTATGGCGGACGAACTCCTCGTACATGGACGGGTCCGAACCGCCCACCGCGCAGGGACAGCTCAGATAGTTCAGCACAGGCGCGTCCAGATACAGCACGCTGACCCGCTCGGGATGAGCCGCGGCGAAGTAGGTCGCCTGCAAGCCGCCGCAGCTCATGCCCACAGGCACGCACTTTTCATGCAATCCGAACGCACGATGCAGGAAATCACAAAAATCCGCCCGCCGCGCGGTGTCCTCGGGGACGTGCCAGCGGGTGATGTTACCCACGTGCGCCACGTGATAGCCCCGCTTCAGCATTTCGATCTCAAAGGCGGGAAATGCTCCGAAATATTCGGTCTTGAGAAGCCACCGTCCCGTCGGATCGGGCGTTTCGGGGCAAACCAAGATCGCGTTTTGACCGTCAAAGGTAAAATCCAGCCGTTTGAAGCCGAACCATTCGCTCTGCGTGTATGTCATGATCATCTCCGTTCCGCCGCGTTATGCGGCTACATATTTTAGGTGGAAATTTGAAGGTTTTGGGGATTCGGACACCCGGGGAAATGATGATTTATTCATGTTTTCTCCGTAGGGGCGAACTGCGTTCGCCCGAAAATGCTTGATTTATATACGTTTTTTTGCGGGCGACCACAGGTCGCCCCTACGAAAACCCATTTAATCGTTGCTTCCCCGAAGGCATGCGCTCCTATTCAGTGCCTCGGGCACAGCCACACGTCGCAATCAAGGTCGGTATGTGACTCGTCGCAGAGCAGGGCGCGGACCGTGATCTCCTTCCCCGACATGGAAGCCTTCAGCGGCAGATAGTAGGTGTAGTTGCGATCACAACGGCGCACAACGAACTCCCACACGTTGGACAGGTAGGCCGGCGCGCGGTCGGGAAAGCCCATGAGCTGACCGTCCGCCTCGGCGATGCAGTAGGCGCCCTCCTCGCCGTGGACTCCGTTCAGAGCCACCGCGACGTAGTCGCCGTCCTTCACTTCGGGGAGGATGACGGTGGCGGCCTTCATAGCCACGGGCGTCTTCTTCCCGTAGGCGGCTTGTAGGTTATTGGCTCGGGGCGCCGTCAGAGCGATCTCCCGGCCATCCTTCAGAAGGCGAACCGAGTATATGCGATCCATCGGAGAGGGCAGACGGAAGTAGCGGATGGGCGCGCCGTCCAGCTTGTAGGCAACGCGAACCCGATCACCCGCGACGCAAACGGTATTATGCACCGAGGCCTTGACCGCAGGAGCCATACAGCCCGCCTCCGCCAGGGTCTTATCTGCCGAAGCCGTGGCTCTCCAATGGGTCAGGTCGGCGGAGTAGCTTCCCTGCTCGGGATAGATCTGCTCCCTCACCTCGGTGATGGGCTCGCGGATGGCAAAGCAGGTGATCTCCACCTCGTCAGCGTCAAAGATACCGCCGAAATCCACCCGCAGACATCCGCCGTCAATACGCATACCGCGGCCGCCGAAGTCGGTCATGTAGCGGGATTGAGCATCGAAATAGGTGTCGGGATTTCCGTCAAAGAGGGCGGTATGGTCACAACCACGGGCGGTATAGGTAGTTTGACCGAAGAATGCATCCCGCGCGGCCTTGACCTCGGGGATGGCCGTCTCCCCGGCGCGGCGAAGCTCGCGGGTTTCCAGGGAGTCATTATCCACGGCGAACTGAGCCGCCTCGTAGAACTCCTCGGAGCGGCCGTCGGGGAGCTCCGCAGACCCAAGCGAACCCAGGTACAGGGGAGCGGCATCGCGGATATCCCGCTTTTCATAGTGACCGTAGGCGCGGCGCTCCCCCTTGTAAAGCAGGCTGATCTCCCCGCCGCCGCAGAAGAGCATCTTGACCTCCAGAGGAAGGCCGTTCGCATCCTCGCGGATCATTTCGTATTCGCAATTTTCCAGAACAGGGTACGCCTCGCTCACCGCCGCGATCTCAAAAAGATGAGCGCGGAAGGGCATCAGCTCCACCTCGGCCGTCTCGCCGTAATCATATATTCCGATCAGCCGTTCGGTGGGATGGCGCTGGATGAGGGCCATTTTCTCGCCGCTGTCGGACAGGCCGATCTCGCCGTCCAGCTTGACGGACACTTTGCGGGGCGTCCAACCGTGGTGGCCGGTAGCCAGAAACCGATGCGTTCCGCTTCCGCGGGACACGGGGGTGTCACCGTAGGTATCGGGGAGAGCCACGCCGTCCACCAGCAAGGGAGCGCAGGCTCTGTGCAGATTGTAGATGCGCGCCAGCTTGGGGTACTCGTCGTCCCGCATGAGCCAGGGATTTCCGTAGATCTCGGGGGACAGGATCATACAGCGGCCGAAGGCCTGGTAGATGAGATCATCCTCAAAGTACGCCACCGAGGAGGAGATGCACACGCCGTGATCCTCCAACAGGCGATCCAAGCCCTCGGGAAGTCCCCGCTTGAAGATGAATCCGCGGTGATGCATACAGGTCTCGCTGTTGGCGCTGTGGACGTCCACGTAGGTTTCGGCGCCCTGCCACAGAGAGGTGGTCACGTACTTTTCAGCCTCGTAGAGATCTAAGCGGTGATTGAGCACAATGAGGTCGGGGCTGTACTTGCGGCACTCGCGGAGCTGAGTCGCGTACACGTCGGCCTTCTCGGGACGCAGGGTACCGCACACGCCGTCCACCTTAAAGAGGGCGAAATGGTGCCGGCGGCAGAGGTCAACCATGAAATCGTAGCGTTTTTTCTCCTCCTCGGGGGTGTCGCCGTAGCCGTCGGGACTGCCCCACAGGCCGAGGCGGATGCCCAATTCGGCGGCCTTTTTCACCACGGGCGCGTAGCCGTTCGGGTACTGGCCCTTGAACTTTTCGCCGTCCGCATCACCGTAGCCCCGCCCTGCGCCGTCGAAGTTGCCCGCGTCCCAGGCATAAATCTTGATCTCCATGCCGTAGATGCGCTTCAGCCAAGCGAAAAACTCCAGATTGGTGATGGTCTGCGCCTCGGTCGAGCCCTCGTTGGTATTGTTGATCCAAGAAAAATACTGCGGGATCGAAGGAGTGCGCTGATCGGCCCCCGCCTCGGACGCAATTTTATTCAGTGCCATAGGGTGAACTCCTTATTACAATTTTTCGGGTACATTATAGCATAAATTCCACAGCTTGTAAATAGGATTTTTGCATTTTGACAAAAAAGCGGTATCTCCTGTGAAGTACATAGGAGATACCGCATCATTCTATAACATAGCGGCACTATATGAGGATTCGAATTTGACAATCACCCTCCTGCACCTCCACACAAGCCATGCCTTCAAAGCCGACGAAGTCCTGCATGACCTCGGCAAGTTTCGGCGCACGGTAGTAGAGCGCCACCACTCGCGTGGTGCCATTGTTAAAGATCTCTTCCTCCTGTCGGGAGATTCCCTCCGCCTCGAACTGCAGCGTCGCTCCTTGCACCCATCCGTTGCATTGAATCATAGCGCCCGCCATGTCCACGTCCTTCGGTACCTCGATAATCTTTACGAGATCACCCATCGAAAATTCAATCCTCATAGTTTTCCACCGTAATGCGAATATGTACGTCATCGTCATCAGCACCGTGATCGACTTGTACCAGCGTACCGGTAAATCCTACATCAATCATGCTGAACGCACCTGCGACCTGCGCAAAGTCCTCCTCGCCGACGATCTTCTCCAATACGCCGTTCTCGATTGCCTTTTTCACCGCATCCACGGGAAAACGGGTGGTGACATGGGTATTCTCCGTATGCACCTCGATGAGCACGATTCGCCGATTGATGTCCTCCGCGGAGGCCTCGCGGAGCTCGGCTATCGGCCGCTCCCCCTCCAAAAGATTGTCCACACTGACTCCAAGGGTCTTGGCAAGAGCCTGTATGACGGTGATATCAGGGTAGGAGGTATCACATTCCCACTTGCTCACCGCCTGCGCCGTGACCGACATCTTTTCGGCCAGCTCCTCCTGGGTGAGATTCTTTTGTTTTCTGAAATACGAGATATTCTGTCCAATCGTATTCATATACTTTTCCTTTCGATATAATGGATTCATCGTGCGCGCTCCGATGATTCTATTATAACATAAAAAAACGATATTTCCACCGATCCGCAGTTGTTTTTGCGGATTTTTCCCAACACTTGGTTGTTCTCTCCCGAAAACGAAGAAAAAAGGGGAGCTCAAATACGTTCCGCATTGACTCCCCGATTTGATTTACACGTATGTGTGATCTTACAAGCACATAAGCACCAGCGGTACAACGATCAACGCCATGATGACCGCGAACCAGAAGAACACAAAGCCACGGGATACGCGGTGTAGCCTCTGCTCGCCGAGCGTTTCGGTAAGCCTTACGTTCACAAAGGCCGCGAAAAACCCGACCACGGACAGAATGAATACCCGAAGCCCAAACCCAAGCCACAGCCCCAGCTCGGCCGTCATCGTGATCAGGATCGACGCGCCGGGGAGTTGCTCCTCTACTTCAAGGTTTTCAAGCGCCCGCGCCCCTGCCCACGTCTGCAAGCAGACCGGGATCAACGCGATCAGCGCGGCAACGGTTATGCAAGTCAGAATGATCGTCCATGTTTTCTTGCTCATAGTCGATCTCCTTTCGATCTTTTTACGCCGCTTTTTTTCTCCTGCGGCGCCGAACGATGGCGCGTACCACAAGGAGGATCACCGCGATCAGCACGAGGATCAACCCCAGCACCGCGTAGGTAAAGATATTGGCGTTGCGAAGCAGCTTTACGGGATTGAAGCTGGCGTAGACCACCTTACGGCCGTCGGTCTCGGCGTACCGGGCGTCCAGCTCCCCGTCCATTTGGTTCAGATACTCCGCGATGGCGTACCACTCCTTGAGGGGCGTGCCGTTTTCGTCCTTGATGACGTAATTGACCAGATCCGCCGTATCAATGGGGTTGCCATCCGCGTCGCGGGGGGTCACCGACAGAAGCCCCATGGAGGTCTCCTCCACCGAGCCCAGCATCTGCCCCATATACATCCCCGCTACCACGAAGTAGAGCTCGTCATCCTCGATGGCGGTCAGCGTGCCGTCATCGTTTCGGAACATGGCGTAGTCCACCTTGTTGAAGATCATGCGTTTCGTATTGAAGGAGTATTCCACGCCCGACATGAAAAGCTGCGCCGTGCTCATGAGAGGCTGGATGGAGGCGTCCAGCTCGATGGCGTTGCGGACGTCCTTACCCGTGAGGTAAATACCGATCAGCTCGCCCTCGGTGCCCACGCCCAAAGAGGCGGCATTGAACACGTCGGAGACGGTCACGTTCCCCTGGGGCAGACTGCCGCGGATCACGCCCGCCGCCGTCAGCGCCACGTCCACCTTTTTGCCGGTGGTCTTTTCCGCCGCCCACTTGTAGGCGTCCGAGAAGATATTGCAGAGGGTGGATTCATGCTGGGTCGCCGACACCTGCTTGACCGTATCGAAGGCGTAGGGATTCTGCAAAAGCACCTGGTCGAAGGAAAAGCCGTATCGGGAGAGATAATCCTCCTCCACAGCCGCCTTGTAGTCCTCCACCAGCGCGGCGATGGCGGGATCGTCCTCCACCGTCTCGTCCACGGGGATCAGCTCGTACGAGGAAAGATCGACCTTCTCCCCGTCGAATTTCACCTTGAGCACGCCCAGATTACGGCCGTACTCGGCGGCGGATACGATGAGGGTATCATTCACCGTAATGGGCTCGCGAAGGGTGGTGTGGGTGTGACCCGAGATAATGACGTCAATGCCGTCCACTGCCTTGGCCAGCTCGAAGTCCTCGCCCTCGCCGCCGGAGGTACCGCTGTGGGACAAACAGACCACCACGGGGTGCTCGCCGTAGGTCTGCTCGCACTCGGCTACGGCGGCGGCGACGATCTCGGCGGCCACGGTGGCGGGATCCTCAAAGACCATGCCCGAATTGGGAGCGCAATCGTCGGCGTCAAAGCCGAAGATACCAAAGAGGACGTAGTACACGCCGCCCCGCTCCAGGATGATATAATCCTTCACGCCGTAGTCGTTGTAGGCCTCCCACAGCTCGGCGTCGTAGCCCTCCTGACCCTCCACGGGGGGCAGATAGTTGCCGCAAACGATGGGGGGCAGGGGATCCCCGCTCTCCACGGCGGCCTTCAGCATGGCCTTAAGACCCGATTGAAGGTAGTCATACTCATGGTTCCCGAAGGTGGTGGCGTCATAGCCCATGGCGCCCATCATACGGAGCTCGATGGCCGAGGTCGGGTAGGCGGTCTGGAACAGAGAGCCCATGGCGAAATCGCCGCCGTCCACCAGAATGGCATCCGGATCCAGCGCCTTCTGCTCCTTGATGACCGTCATGAGACGGGCGTATCCGCCGTACTCACCCTCGCCCGACTCGTTGGCCGACGGGAGCAGGTGGGAATGAAGATCGTGGGTAAAGAGAATGGTCAGCTCGTCCTCCGCGGAGGATTCGGCCGCCACAGGAACGGCGCACAGACTCAAAAGAGTCAGAAGTGTCAGAAGCAGTGCCAGAATACGCTTGTGCATCATAAACATAATTCCTTTCGTATACATGTATCAGGGAGCCTCAAAGCAGTACAGGTTACCGTAGCTCCAGGTATAGTCGCTTCCTCCGTGGCGGTCGAAGGTCAGCCAGAAATATCTCGTTCGGCTTCCCTGTCGGATGGGCATGACCGTACCCCACCCGCGAAAGCCTCCGTCGGGATAGTCAAATTTTGCCCCGCTCATTCCGCCCTTGTGATAGATACGGTAGTCGGAGGTCTTGGAAAAATCATTTCCGCAAACGAAAAAGATCTTACCGCCGACGGTCACAAAGGAGCCGCCCGTCTCGCATCCGTCCGTTCCTTGCCCGATATACCGATACCCGTCAAAGGGTCTCTCGGACGCAAAGAAAACGTACCGATACGCCCGCATAGTCGGATCCACACGGCAGATCGCCATGAGCCACCTGCCCGATCCTTCATCGTAGAAGAAGTCGGGATCCTCGTCCCCCGGAAAGCCGAGAAACGCAGACAGCTCCGCTCCGTCCGGAGCCTTTTCCATCAATTCGATATCCACCACGTTCACGCCGAATCGGGGATCCCCCGCAAAGGCCGCGTGACCGAGTATGTGGTCGTGGGCAAAGGAGCAGACCCACAGATACCACGCCTTCTCCCCGCGATGGTAGAGAACCGAGGCCGCCACGTCCCCGCACCAGAGTCCGTCCCCGCAATCGTAGAACAGAGCGCCCGTCAGCGCAAACTCTGCCGTCCCGGGGATCCAGGAAAAAATGCCCTGGAACGTCCCCGCCTGCATACGAACAGACGCGGTGATATACACCCGCCCGCCTTCGATCATGATCTCGCCGTTCTCGTAGCGAATGGGGCGCATATCGGCAACGGATACGCCGTTGTCGATATAGGAGGTGACCGCCCGAACCGTCACGTTTCCCGATACCAGCAGGGCGGCGTACCCGTTCGTGAAGGAGGTATACCGATGGGAGACACCGAAGCGCTCCTCTTCAAACGTACAGAGATATTCTGCCTTACCTTGAACCCGAACATACACGTCAAAGGCGCCGGGACGGCAACTGACCGCCAGCGTGTTTGCCTCGCGGGCAAAGGACGGAAGTTTCCTCTCTTCCACGCGCTCTCCGCAACGGTATTGCAGCATACCGCGGGAGACCGCCACCGAGGCGGAGGCCTCCGGGATGGCAAAGCAGAACCCGACAGCCCCGCCGTCCCACTCCGCCGTCACCTCGTAGGTGGCGTAGGGAAAGAACTGACACAGCCATCGTTTGGCGCTCCCGCGGCGCAGAACGTAGGTATTGTCC
>JAZQXS010000253.1:0-3965 GCA_045633025.1 Eubacteriales bacterium
GACATTTCTCTGTGCGACGAATTTTTAGAGATTCCCTTTATTCTGTGTTTGGACTTGCTGTTTGACAGAGGGATTTTGGCTTGCGCCGTGGGTCCCTGCCCACCGGGGTTTTGGGGGACGGGAGGACGGGGGACGAGGGGCTCTGCCCCTGACCCCCGGTTAAGGGACTTTTTGAAAAAAGTCCCTTAACAATCCTCAAAAACTTGTTGCGGTTGCTGTAACCGTAACCCTCTCAAAAAACAAAAAACCGCCTTCTCGTATCAGGACGAAAAGACGCGGTACCACCTGACTTCGCCTCTTGCGGTCGACAGAAACCGAAAAGACGCTCTCTTTGAGCTGTAACGGGCTCACACGGCGGGCGCTACACGCAAAATACGCGTCTCACGCTCACAGGCTCACGGGCGACCTGCTCCCCATCCCGCAAGGACTTGCACCAACCGTCCTCTCTCTGCGCGGGTCTTCGGGTCACTCCTCCCGATCAACGCCAAACATATCAAACGACCCCTACGGGTCACAAAATTTTGGGGGCGAGATATGCGCCGACACGCAGAAGGGAAAGCCATACTGCGTGTCGGTATATCTCAACAAAGGCAAGAACGCTTTGTCAGCCTCGGACTACATCCCGACGGGATTAGTCAGCGTAAACGCTGACCTGCTTCTTGTTCTTGGTGGCGTGCTCGAACTTGACGGTGCCGTCGATCAGAGCAAACAGGGTATCGTCAGAACCGATGCCGACGTTGTTGCCGGGACGGATGGCGGTACCTCTCTGACGGACGATGATATTGCCGGCGAGAACTGCCTGGCCGTCAGCCTTCTTCACACCCAGTCTCTTGGACTCGGAATCACGGCCGTTCTTGGTAGAACCGACACCCTTCTTATGAGCAAAAAACTGCAAACTGAGCTTCAACATCATGAAATCCTCCATTTTTCAGTAAAATAGGTGGGTTGGCGAATAGTGATAGAACGTTGGAAACGATCATTCCCCAAAGTGACGGTTGACCACCTTGACATCCAGATAATCCCCATATTCCTCCAGCATATCGACAAGCTGCTGGTAATAGCCCAGGAAAATACCCGAAACGGCGTAGCGCTTGAGGTCATCCTCCTCGAACTCAGGAAGAGCGGATTTACAGGTCACGCGAATGGTCGTAGTCGCATCAT
Source organism: Eubacteriales bacterium (assembly GCA_045633025.1). Taxonomy (GTDB): domain Bacteria; phylum Bacillota; class Clostridia; order Oscillospirales; family CAG-272; genus CAMEON01. Next base: position 1,162 of record JAZQXS010000253.1, read on the forward strand.
CGATCTCATAATCGATGGACGAGGAATAGGCTACCTCGACGGTATTGATCAAGAACATCGTCATGGCCGAAAGCGCGGAGCAGAGGATGTCATCCCCTTCCTCGCCGTAACCGGTATGACCCTGCTCTTCAAAGCCGTAGAAGACACCGTCGCTTCTGAAAAATACGATCTTTGTCATAGGATAGCGCCTTGACACGGTCGGGGGAATTAACCCTCGATCTTAACGATCTGCACCTTGGTGAAGGGCTGTCTGTGGCCGATCTTCTTCTTCTCGTTCTTCTTAGACTTGTACTTCAGAACGTAGATCTTCTTAGCCTTACCGTTCTTCAGCACCTTGCCGGTAACGGTAGCACCCTCAACGACGGGAGTACCGGCCTTGAAGCCTGCATCGGTGGACAGAGCGGCCACGGGGAACGTAACCTCTGCGCCTTCCTCAACATCCAGCTTCTCGACAAAAATGATGTCCTGCTCGACGACTTTGTACTGCTTTCCGCCTGTAGTGATTACAGCAAACATGAAAAGCACCTCTTTTCTTCAGACTCGCTATTGGGGCGTCTGCCGAAGCAAACGCTTCCGCAACACTTAAAAAGCCCCTTTTAAGCGGCGATTTATTATACCACATTTCCGGCCTCTTGTCAAGTTTTTTTACATGATTTTCATTCGTGTTTTTCACGAAAAGAGCCGAATTAAGGCAGGATTCTTTTTGCATATTGCTCATCCGCGCCTCCTGTTTTGGTTATAGGGCATATTCACGGAATCAAACACCTCTTTCTGTTTATTTTGACAGTTTCCTGTCTGTTCATGAAAGCGAAACATTTATTTGTCAAAAAATTCATATTTCTATGCTATAATCAGTTGAGTCCAACATAAAGAAAGGGTTCTGATTTATGAAATGTACAAAGAAATGGCTATGCTCCGCGCTGGCCGCGCTGATGCTTCTGTCCTCGTCTGCTGTATTCGCGGGCTGCTCCGCCCCCTCCGACGATCCCGCAGGCACCTCCGTCGACACCTCCCTGTCCGAAACCGACACAGGTGACGTGGATAACCGCTTTGTCGGCGTAGACTATAAAAAGCGGGAATTCCGCATTTACAGCAGTACCAACGTCGCCAGCGTGGGCATGGGTAACTCCAACTTCCTCATTGAGGGCGACCCGGACACAGTCGGTAATCTGGTCAACGATACCGTGCTGGAGAGAAACGTCACCGTGGAAGAAGAGCTGAACGTCAAGCTGGTCTTCATTCCCAACGACGCGGGACAAATGGACGTCGCCTCCGATATCCAGAAGTACACCTCGGGCGGCGTGGACGAGTTCGACCTCATCATCAACGATATCTTCGGCCTCGGCACCTTGGTTGTCGGCGGGCACTTCCGCAATACGCTGGAGACAGAGTGTGTATTCGATTTCGACCGTCCTTACTGGTATAAGGATCTCATGGAGGATCTCCGCTTCATGAACGGCTACCAGTTCATTCTGGCCGGTGACTTCTTCATCGACATACTCCGCTCCGCCCACATCCTCCTTCTCAACAAGGACATCTACTACAATTATTACAATCGCTCCGCCGACGAGGTCTACGATTACGTTACCAATTTCGAATGGACCTACGACAAGATGAACGAGATCATTACCGATAAGTACGTCGATAAGAATCTCAACAATACCAAGGATATGGGCGACCAGTTCGGTTACATCAACGGCGGAAGCTGGGGTTACTTTATTCCCTTCGCAGTCAGCGGTAATCCTCCCTACATCGTCCGCGAAGAGGATGGAACCCCTGTCTTCTCCCTCCACGAGGGTGACCGCTCGAATCTGCTCGCCACCAAGATGGGTCTGATCATCAATAACGAAAGCACCTCTCTCAGCTACCATGACGATGCCCAGCTCTCCGGCTTCACCAACGGCGAATGCCTCATTGCCAGCGGTCAGCGTATGGGCTCGCTGGAGAACCCTATTCTCCGCCAGATGGAGAGCGATGCCGCCGTACTTCCCTACCCCCTGCTCTTTTCCAGTGACCAGAAGTACGTAACCTCCGCTCACGACACCACCGAGATGGGCTTCATTCCGACCACAGCCACAGATCTGGAATTTATCTCTACCGTCACCGAGGTGCTCAACCGCGAGACGGCCGAGGTTCTCATCCCCAAGTATTACAGAGAATCCCTGCAGCTTCAGTGTGTAGATGACGAAAAGGCCTCCGCTATGCTCGACGTCATCCATGACAATTTCGACAACGGCTTTATTCTCACCTACAATTACGCTCTGGGCAACAAGGTGTTTGATGCGTTCTTCACCGCCGCTCGAGACGAACGTGAATTCTCCGTTGTATACAAGGGCGCCCAGAAGTCGGTCGATAAGAACCTGAAGAAGCTTCTCAAGGACTTCGATAACAACTTCGGAGGCGCATAACCTCCAACAAAAAGACCACCGGTTCAATGGGTGATGTTCTTATCGGAGAAATCACCATAACGAAAAGTTCCCACAGACCAACTAATGGTTTTGTGGGAACTTTATTTATATATGCAGAAAAAACGACCACGGAAAAGGCTCGCCAGATTGTCAAGCCAAGTGCAATACTTTTTTCAAAAAATCATTCGCTTTTTTTAGCATTTGTTTTGTATTTTCAAAAGTCAATTCTTGAAGAGCGAGGTCAAAAGGAAGTAGCAAGTATTCAAAATCCTCAAAGTCATTATTCCGTTTCGGCGTTTGATTTTTAAAATTCGCCAAGAAATATATGACCGTTTTTGTATTGCCATTATCCATTTGATAGGATATTTCATAACGAAAATCTCTGTTGATCTGTAC
>JAZQXS010000254.1:0-5457 GCA_045633025.1 Eubacteriales bacterium
CAGTTTGATGACAAGGGAACCGAGCTTTCCCGCGGACAATGGCAGAAGATCGTACTGTCCCGTGCCTATTTCAAAAATGCCCCTATCATTATCCTTGACGAGCCCTCCGCCGCGCTGGATGCCGAAGCGGAGGATAAGATCTTCAAGAATTTTGAGGCCATATCCGACGGCAAAACCGGCATTATGATCTCCCATCGAATTTCGAGTGCGCGGATGTCCAATAAGATCATCGTTCTGGATGGTGGCATAATTACGGAGCAAGGCACCCACGACGAGCTGGTTTCCATCGGCGGTTTGTACGCAAAACTCTATAACCTCCAGCGCGAAAAATACACGGTAAAGGAGGCCTGCGCGAATGAACAATAAACTTCTGTTTTATAGTATGCTGATTCGCGCTGCAATTTGCGATACAATCGCAAATTGCCCAAGAAAGGAAGTGATCGGTCAATATGAATAAATGCAAGAATTTTTTCTCCGGGATTCTCAAAAACGTGTGGTTCGGGATCACGACCTGCTTTAAGGCTTCCAAATTCTACTTTTCCATGAAGTTTGTGATCCTGATGTTCACCACCTTGATCCCGCTTGTGAATCTGTGGCTGTGGAAAGAGGTGCTCAACGGCATTACGGATTTTGAAAATCACGAAAATACCGTGATCGTATATCTGATCATGTATCTTGTATTGCTGACGGCGACCTATCTGATCGACCGCTTCGACAACTATGTGGAACGCCGATATACCGACGAACTGGTATTTTACATTGACGGTGTCATGATGGAAAAGACGTCGCGCATGGACCTATCCTTCTTTGATTCCGCCCAAATGGGGGATAAGGTACGGCACACAAGAGATAGCTTTTTCACCGTACTCTGCTTGTCCTGGGTCGTATTCGATATTCTGTCGTCTTTCATCAATGTGGTGGCCACGCTGGTGATCGTTTGCACCTATAAATGGTGGCTTGGGGTTGTCACGCTGATCCTGTTGATTCCGTTCATGCTCTACAACAAAAAACGCACCGAGCGAAAGATGGAGATGGAAAAAGAGCAGCTCCGCGATAACCGCAAAAAGGATTACTACAACGGTGTGTTCTTCAACAACGATATTCAGTTTGAGATCAAGCTGAACAATATCGGCTCGTACTTTATCGGTAAATATAAGGAAACATGGCAGAAGCTTTACAAAATTAACCGGGCGGAGGATATCAAGCACAGTATTATCAATACGCTCATCATGATCGTCAACGTTTCCAGCGAATTTTTGGTACTGACGGCTTCTGTTTTCGATGTTGTGAACAAGCATATCGGCATTGGTGATCTGCAATACAATCTCAGCATGGTCTCGCGCTTACGGAGCCAATCGCAGACGCTTATGAATCGAGTCAATCGCTTTCTCAAAGATAATACCCGCTTGATTGAATTGCAAGAATTTATGGACATTGAACCCGAGGTGGAAAAGAGCGGAACGCGGATGCCATCAAGCAACCCCAAAATTGAGTTCTGTAACGTATCCTTCCGCTATCCCAACGCCGAACAGTACGTGCTGAAGGATTGCTCCTTCAGCATCGAGCCCCACGAAAAGATCGGCTTGATCGGACTCAACGGCGCAGGAAAGTCCACCATCATCAAGCTAATGTTTCGCTTCTACGATCCCGAGGAGGGCTGTATCAAGCTGGACGGCGTGGATCTGAAGGAGTACAACATTTACGCGGTGCGGAAGATCTTCGGTGTTCTGTTCCAGGATTACGTCACCTACTGCCTGCCTCTCCGCGAGATCATTGCGCTATCCGACTTTGATGAGCGTTTCAATGACGAGAAACTAAAAAAGGCTTGCGACATCAGCGGCTCAAGCGAAGTCATCAAGGATTGGGAAAACGGCTATGACAGCGTCCTCGGCCGCTACTATGCGGATAACGGCAAAGACCTCTCGGGCGGTCAATGGCAGCTCGTCGGACTTGCCCGCGCCTACTTCAAGGATAGCGAATATATGATCCTCGACGAGCCCTCCGCCGCGCTGGATCCCATTTCGGAGGATCGGATATTTGAACAGCTCTATCATTTGAGCGAGGGTAAAAGCTCGGTCACGATCTCGCACCGACTGTCCAATACCACGCTGGCCGATAAGATTCTCGTCATTGGGGATGGGCACATTATTGAGCAGGGCTCTCATTTTGAGCTTTTGAGGCAAGGAGGGAAGTATGCGGAGTTGTTTCATTTGCAAGCGAGTAAATATATCTAAAAAGGAATCATAGGTGAGCATATTGCTTGATTGTTCTTTTTTTAACCGTCGGTTGATTCCCGTGGCGTACGGGTGCCTTGACAACTCGGCAGAGACAAGGTATAATATGATCAGAAACACCGCTGATTCAAATAAACGAAATGAGGAAAACAATATGGAATTGTATATCGGAGCAAACATCAAGCGTCTCCGTCAGCAGAAGGGAATTACGCAGGAAACGCTGGCCGAGCGGATGCACGTTTCGGCGGCGGCCGTCTCGAAATGGGAGCGCGGCGAAACGGTTCCCGACATCGGTATGGTGATTCCGCTGGCCACCTATTTCGGCGTGTCCACTGACGAGCTGCTGGGCTTGGATGTGGCCAAGACGGAAGAAAAAATTCAGGCCATTATCGAGGAACGGAACCGCTTGAGTGCGCTGGGTAAGTCGCATGAGGCCTTTGACCTGATCGTAAACGCGTACAAGGAATTTCCAAACGATTGGCGGATCATCGAACACTATATGTGGAAGCTTGTTTACGACCCGAATTGTGAGGATCCGTATGGTGATGAAGTACATAAGGAGGAATTGTACCGCCTTTGCGAAAGAGTGATGGACGAGTGTACCGTGGATCGCGTGCGTTACGCGGCACTTGGCATTTTAGGAGGTTTATACGGGCTGGACGGTCAGAAAGACAAGATGATCGAAACGGCGAAGCGGTTTCCGGAGTATTGGCAGTCTCAAGAGGAGCAACTGGAAGAGTGCTATGATCGCGGATCGGAAGAGTGGCTCGTGCAGGTACGGCGCAATATCGCCGTGTATGCGGAGGAGCTTGTCATCAAATTTCGCAATATAGCTATTCACGAAGGCGATCCTCGCGAGGCCATTTGGATCTTTCAAAAAGCGATCTCCTTGATCGAGCTGGTATTCGATAACGGTGATTACGGCTTTTGTCACTATCACTTGGCCGAGCTGCATATCTGGATCGCCCATCGGTACGTGCGGCTTCACGATCATGAGGCGGCGCTCGATCACTTTGAAACGGGTTTGCAATACGCCAAAGCGTATGACGATCTCCCGCAAACCTCTCTGCATACATCGGTTCTTGTCCGAGGAAACGTATTCGACACACGGAAGATTTGTTCTTGCACGGAACAGAATGAGGTCGCCCGAGAGCTCGGCTATCTCCTTGAAAGTGGGTCGTACCGGGAATTGAAGGATACCCCTCGGATGCAGGCACTTGTGGCCAAATACGAGCCTTTCGTAGGAAAGAAGAGGGATTTTTCATAGTATATGTATGCCCCGCCTCGTGCGGGGCATTCTTGCTATAGACAACGGATTCCAAAATGGGATGAGAAAAATTCTGAGGGTGTTCGTTTTTTGGGGGGGCACGGAGATGTTTTATTCTTCAAAATCCACTTGTACAACAACCGCATTACCGCCCCCTCGGTCAACCTCCTTCTTATCCTTCGCTTTCGTCTCCCTGGGCTCATCCTCTCCCAACCATCTATCCACCGTAGCCCGGCACATAGAGAACAACCGCTGGCTGAATGTTCCGGTCGCTTCCTCCAGTTTTCGTGCGGCCTTGCCTTCTTTCTGCGGGCGAATCTTCAAACGCTCGGTCATGAGACGAGCCTGTTGCTCTGCATCCAAACCGTCCGCCTTTTCTTTGAGCTGATCGAATCTTTCCATGGTATCCTGCATGGCCTCCGTTAAGTTGTACCCTCGCCGTTGATCGTAGGCCAAACCGATCAAGGTACTCCGCACATCCTCCATCTCATCGGCCAGCCACGAAATCACGAGGAAGACCGATTTGATCAGATTCTCGATGGCCGTCACCCAATTCTCGATGGTCTCGTTGTAGCGGAAGATGCTCCGATTGAAGGCACGTCGGTCAGATTTGTACCCCTTGCGCTCCATCGCTATGGCGATCACGCCCTCATGGATAGTCGGTTTTATGAGCAACCCACGCGCCTTGTGGCTGCTGCGCTGGTCGATCTCATTTTCCTGTAAGGTGCGATTGACACACCTTTCCCACGCCTCCCGCCAACGGGAGATCTGCTCCTCGCTGTTCCATTCAGCCGAAATCGGATTCTGACGGCCATATTTACTGCTTTTCGGATACTTGTTCACCCGCTCCAAGCCTTCCGCCCTCGACGGCGGGAGGTATTCTTTTGTCTTGCCGACCTGGTACTGGTATTGCTTCTCCCAACCGTCTTTTTGGGCTTGCAGGTACTCCGAGGCGGTGAAGCCGCGCTCCTCGCCGTTACGGACACAAAGATACTCCTTCTCGGTCTTGTGTTGCCAAGTACCGTTCTTATTCAACGGGCGAACGGACAGCATGATATGGGCGTGAGGATTATGCCCGTCGGTATCATGGTAGCAAACGTGGGCGCACATCCCCTTGGCAACACATTCCTGCTGGATGAAGTCCTCCAGGAGCCGTTGGTTAGTCTCCGCTAAAACCTCCTTCGGGAGAGCCACAATCAGCTCTCGTGCCAAACGGCTGTCCTTGGACTTCTCGCTGGCTTCAACCGCATTCCATAATACACTCCGATCCGCCCATTCACGCGGCGCATTGTCGGGCAGGAATATCTGCTCCCACACAAGCCCCTGCTTTCGGGTGTAATCGTGGGTGATCCCATCGTAATCGTTGTAGATTTTGGAACAACTCATATAGGCAGCCGCCGCCACCGCAGATCGTCCCGTGCCACGGGTGATGACCTTGGCTTCAAGATGATAAATTGCGATCCGGTATCACCTCTCTCCCCGGCGGTACGATCTCTGACGACAGGCGTTGGAGCAATACCGAGCATCGGTTCGTTTGGACGAGAACGCCTTCCCGCAGACCTTGCAGATATGCTCCGACCGATGCGCCTGCTTTCTTTCCACGACCCGTTTCTTCTTGGCCGCCGCGCAACAAGCATCACTGCAATACTTGCGGAAATTGCAGATTGTGTAATACTCCTTGCCACATTCAAGGCAGACGTGCTTGCGGACAGTGTACCATGTCTTGTCCTCGTAGCGGGCTTTCAAAAATTCTTGGTTTTCAAATTCAAAATTTGTACTTGACATATATTGGTTCCTTTCAATTTTTTGCTACACAAATCGATTTCAAAAATCAACCATTCGTAGAATAATTCTTCAAATAATGGATTATTGACATTTTGATACAGATATGATATATTAAAATCAGAAAACAAGCCGGCGGTTTTCAATAATCACATGAGGAGTAAATCATGAAAA